>DATIKD010000147.1:0-7379 GCA_035477965.1 Dehalococcoidales bacterium
TGGATGTAGCTGATCCCGGCCGTTTCTATAGCACGGTCTGGGGCACCAGACCGGCTGCCGGTCTGTCCATCACCTGGTCTGGTAAGGACGTCACCAACCTGGTGACCTATATGAGATGGTTCAGCACTGACCCGTTCACCAACCTCTCTTACCTGGGCCATACTCCTGAGCAGCAGGTTATGGATGAAGAAGCCAAAGCGGCTGATACTCCGGCCAAGCAGAAAGCTATCACTGAAAGAATCATGAAATATATGTCTGATGATGCTCGCGTAATCCCGATTTACGAAACTCCTTCAGCCATCATGGTTCAAACCTATGTCGTGACCGATAGGTTTAGCCAGGGCTTCATCCGCTGGCAAAGTGAAAATGTCTGGCTGGATAAAAAATAATCAGCCTTAATTGAAAAGCAGAATCCACCCTCCATGGGAGGGTGGATTCTCAGGGTTAAACAGCAAAGACCTCACGATAACCTTTTCTTATGAATCTCGTTCACCCCGGTTAAGAAACAACCGGGGTGAACTGTTTTTCTGGCCTGAGAAGTTCTTTGCATCCCGGCAATTCCGCGGCTTTACTAATAATGGCCCACGGTCGGTGATAACCGCTGGTCTGCTTAAATTCTCCAATCTGCCCCTTGGGGCAGATGGTTTTTCACTGAACGCTCCCCGGACTCGTTCTAGACTCAACCACGGGTTATCCCCGGGCGGTTGCCTGATGGTCAGTCTAAATCCGGGTTGTTGCGGTTTTTCAGTATTCAAGGGTGAAGGCCTGCTTGACCAAGCTGAAAGGTGAGCATTATACTGCACATTTTATGGATCCGGGGCAGAAAGTAGTTGATTTACCAAGAGAAACGGGACTCATGAAGCAGACCGGAACAAGATAAAAACAGTGAGTCTATTCTAAAGTATTTGGCCGGCTGCAGAAGAAATTCGCTATCCGGCTGGCAAGTTATTGGAGCGGGAGACGGGATTCGAACCCGCGACTTTTTGCTTGGGAAGCAAACATTCTACCACTGAATTACTCCCGCCCGCAGCAAAAACACGAAAGCAAATATTCAATTATTCTTATGTTACATTAAAAGCCGGATCCTTTCAATATTTTAGAAAATCAGCCGGCAGTTAAACCATCTTCGGTTAGACATAAACCCTTTTCATTTTTCCGGATAGGATTCCCGGTATAAAAGGCAGGCTATCTCATGACGGGACCCCACCCGTCTCAGTTGCGGTACAATATGCCGGCAGTCATTGAAAACGCGCGGACAGCGCGGATGAAAAACGCAACCGGGCGGAGGATTGATGGGACTGGGGACTTCGCCCTGCAGGAGATATACGGGCCGGCTCTCTTCGATAGTGGGGTCCGGCAGAGGCACGGCTGAAAGCAAGGCCTGAGTATAGGGATGCAGGGGTTTGGCATAAAATTCATCACAATCGGCAATTTCCATTATTCTTCCCAGGTACATGATGGCCACCCGGTCGCTGATATGGCGCACCACCGATAGATCATGAGATATAAACAGGTAGGCGATGCCGAACTGGTCCTGCAAATCGTCCAGCAGATTTACAATCTGGGCCTGGATGGATACGTCCAGTGCTGATAAAGGTTCATCGCAAACAATGAAATCGGGTTGTAAAATCAAAGCTCTGGCCACTCCCAGGCGCTGTCTCTGTCCGCCGCTGAATTCGTGGGGGTAGCGTTCGGTCATATAGGGCGCCAGACCAACTGTGTGCATCATCTCGGCCACTCGTTGGTTATTGGATTTTCGGTCGTACGAGCCCTGAATATGCAAAGGTTCGCTGATTATATCCCCCGCGGTGAAACGCGGATTCAATGAATCATAGGGGTCCTGAAAGACCACCTGGATTTTTTTACGGAAAGGTCGCAATTGCACCTCATTCAGTTTGCACAGGTCCTGGCCTTTATAAAGGACCTCTCCGGCAGTGGGACGAATCAGTTGGAGTACACACTTTCCCAGAGTAGTCTTGCCGCAGCCGCTTTCTCCAACCAAGCCCAGTGTTTCTCCGCGTTGAAGTGAAAAACTTACTTTGTCAACCGCTTTCACATCCGCCACTTTCTTTTGCCGGATGAAACCGCTGGTGACCGGAAAGTACTTAACCAGATTGTTGACCGTAAGGATTATGTCTTTTTCCATAATACTTTTCCGTTCTGGGTTAAACTGCAGGCCGTAAAATGTCCCGGGCTGATCTCCACCAGGGAATGGGCCTGCTGGGCACACTGTCCTTCAATGAAATTGCAGCGCGGTCTAAAGGCACAGCCCTCCTCCGGAAATATCAAATCCGGCGGCTGACCGGTAATGGGTGAAAGGCGAATTTTCCTGGGCTCATCCAACCGGGGAACTGAGGACAGGAGGCCAATGGTATAAGGGTGGGCGGGAGTATGAAAGACGTCCTTGGCCGAACCGTGTTCTACGATGCGGCCTCCATACATAACATAGACTCTCTGAGCGTAGCGGGCTACTATTCCCAGATTATGCGTAATCAATATCAGAGAAGTATTGAGCCTTTTGGATATATCCTTGATGAGCGCCAGTAATTGGGCTTGAACAGTGACATCAACGGCCGTAGTAGGTTCATCGGCCACAATCAGATTGGGGTGACAGGAGATAGCCATGGCTATCATTACTCTCTGGCGCATGCCTCCGCTGAAGTTATGCGGGTACTCCTTGACACGGCGTTCGGCTCTCGGAATACCCACAGCCTCCAGAAGACGGATAGACTCATCACGTGCTTCCTGAGAAGACATATTGCGGTGAAACTCCAATGCTTCTGAAAGCTGGAGCCCAATAGTCAATACCGGATTAAGAGAGGTTAGCGGTTCCTGGAAAATCATGGAAATGCGCGCTCCCCGGATTTTTTGCATCTCACTGTTGGACAGTTTCAGTAAATCGGCGCCGTGAAAGAGAATCTGGCCGCTTTTTATTTTTCCCGGAGGCTCCTGAATCAGCCTTAAAATCGAGAGGGCGCTGACGGTTTTGCCGCAGCCGCTTTCGCCCACCAACGCAATGGTTTCCCCCACATCCACGTAAAAAGAGACATCGTTGACGGCCTGCACCACTCCGTCCTGAGTGTGAAAATGGGTGGTTAAATTTCGCACTTCGAGTAAATTATTCATCTTATTTTCTCAATCGGGGATCCAGCGCATCGCGCAGTCCGTCGCCCAGGAAGGTAAAAGACAACATCAGGATGGCAATGGCGACGGCCGGGAACAAAATGACATAAGGGGAAGCGAACAGAATATCAAATCCGTCTCTGACCATGGTTCCCCAGCTTGGTATGGTGGGATCGACACCGATTCCGATATAACTCAGCGCGGCTTCCATGAAAATAGCCCGCGGCACATTGAAAGTAACTGAGACAATAATTGGCCCCAGTGCGTTGGGAATCAGAAGTCGGGTAGTGCGGTACAGATTGGAAGCCCCGGCGGCGCGGGCTGCCACCACAAAATCACGCTGTTTCAGTGAAAGGATTTGCCCGCGGATGAGTCTGGCAACACCAACCCAGGCCACCAGCCCGATGGCCAGAAACAGCATATAAATACTGCCTCCCAGAATAGACCTGAGAAGGATGATTAAAAGTATGTCCGGAAAAGCATACATGACGTCTACGAAACGCATCAACAGGTTATCCGCCCGGCCTCCCAGCGAGCCGGCAAAAGCCCCTATGGGAATCCCGATGATCAAGACAATGAATTGAGTAAATAGACCCACAGCCAGAGAAGTGCGAGCCCCATAAATCAGGCGGGTCATTACATCCCGTCCCAGAATATCCGTTCCCAGCGGATGGTCCCGGCTAGGTCCCTCCAGGATGGCTGACATATCCTGTTTATCATAGGCATAGGGGCTAACCCAGGGCACGATAATCGCCGCCACCGCGATTATCAGTATTATGATAGCCCCTGAGACTGCCAGTTTGTTGCGCCGCAGCCGGATAAAGGCATCACCCCATAAAGTATGATGAGGCCGTGTTTTAGTTTCAGCTTCTGCCGTTGTGGTGCTCAATCTTTTTCCTCAATCATAACGAATGCGCGGGTCAACTGCCGCATATAAAATATCCACAACCAGGTTAACTATGGCGATCACAAATGCGTAAAATAAAATACTGCCCATTATCAGCCCGTAATCTCGCTGGAAGACGCCTTGAACAAAGAGCCGGCCAACACCAGGGATGGAAAACAGGTTTTCGATAATGAATGAGCCGGTTACCAGCGCGGCCAGTTCAGGCCCGGTGATGGTCAGGACCGGAATTAAAGCGTTGCGTAAAATATGGCGCAGAAGAATAACTTGCTGCGGAATGCCTTTGGCGCGGGCGGTGCGCACATAGTCCTGACGGGATACTTCGAGAATACTGGCCCGGGTGATGCGGGCGGTATAAGCCGCGGGTAGGGCTGCCAGGGCAAAAGAAGGCATAATCAGGTTACTGATTTGTCCCCACCCGCCCGTAGGCAGCCAGTGTAAATAGACAGAAAACAAAATCATTAATAAAATACCCAGTACGAAAGCCGGAATGCTGGCGAAAATAGTGGAAAAAAGCACTGAAGCGTAATCAATCGCGGTGTTCTGGCGCAAAGCAGCCGCCATACCCAGGGGGATGCCGATCAGCATCGCCAGGAAAAAAGCCAGTACCCCCAAAGTGGCAGTTTTGGGCAGGCCTTCCATCAGGATTTCAGTCACACCGCGGTCTTGCCGGGTATAAGAAACTCCCAAATCGCCCTGCAGCACTCCCCACATGTAGCGGGCGTATTGCTCCATGAAGGGTTTGTCCAGCCCGTATTTTTGATTAAGGTTTTTAATCACCTGGGGAGACAACTGCTTGTCTCTGTCCCAGGGGCCGCCGGGCACCAGATGCATCAGCGAGAAGGTCAGGAAGCTGACCACCAGCAGAACTACCACCAGCCACATTAAACGCCGGATAATATATTTTGTCATCTGGCTCTGCCATTTTTAGAGCGGGGGTGGTCTTAAGTGGGAGACCACCCCCGCTGAACAACAACTTTTTTACTTAATCAGGCTTTTATTTGACTGAAATTCTGGTCCAGAACATGTCTCCCGGAATCTGACCGTCCATACCGGTCGTGGTCAGCCCCTGGATTCTGGGTTTAACCAGGAAGAAACGTTCGCGGTAGAACATGGTTACGATGGGGGCATCCTTCATAACCATTTCCTGAGCTTGAGCCCACAATTTCATCCGCTTGTCATTGTCCATTTCCTGTTTAGCCTGTTTGGACAGCGTATCAAAGGCCGGGTTGCTGTACAGGGTATGGTTGTTGCCTGCTTTGGTCCCGAAGAGTTCCGGCAGCCAGTTGTCCGGGTCCGGATAATCAGCACCCCACCCGAACCAGGCCCATTGATGCTGGTTGGAATTGATGAACTGGGTGAAGGCTTTGGCTTCCATCGGGTCCAGAACAATATTGATGCCCAGATTATCTTTCATTTGCCCTTGCAGGAACTGGGCCATAACTGGATTCAGACCGGCATTGTTAAAGGTAAATTTGATTTCGGGCAGTTTACTGGGATCGGAGTATCCAGCCTCATTCAGCAGTTGTTTGGCTTTGGTGGGATTGTAGGCATACTCTTTGCCCAGGTTGGGATCATGACCGGGCATTCCGGGCGGGACCCAGCTTAAAGCCGCTTTGCCCACGCCGCCGCGTACATTATTGATGAAAGCATCACGGTCGATAGCGGTGGCAATGGCCTGGCGTAATTTAACATTGTCAAAGGGCGCCTTGGTGACATTGAACTGGAAGGCGAAGGTTACCAGTTCGTTGTAGCGTACTATTTCCTTGCTCAGTGCCGGATCGGCCATAATGCTTTTCTCAGTGCCGGCCGGTACGCCGGAGATATCCAGTTCATTATTTTTGTAGGCCGCGAAGGAAGCATTCTGGTCCTGGATCATCTTGATGTTAATCTGAGTCAGAGTGGGTTTCTGTTTCCAGTAGTTGTTGTTGATTTTAAGAGTGATGCGGTCCTGGTGGACCCATTCCGCCAGAACATAGGGCCCGTTGCCGATCAACGTCCCGGCCTCAGTCCATTTGTCTCCGGATTTGGTGATGACCGATTCCAGCACAGGGTAGGATGGCCACAGGGCCATAATTTGCAGGAAGGTGGACCTGGGTTGGGCCAGTTTGATTTGCAGGGTGGTGTCATTGACGGCTTTGACTCCCAGGGCATCTCTCAGTTTGGCCTTGGTAGCTTCATCCTTATCACCGGCTGAGTTGTATGCTTCAGCCCCGGCAATATCATAATAGAATGAGGCGTATTCGGCTGCCAGTTCGGGACTGAGCATGCGCTTGATGCTGTATTCATAATCTTTGGCCACCACTTTCTTGCCGTCGCTCCAGGTAACTTCCGGGCGCAGTTTGAAAGTGTAAGTGAGGCCGTCAGCCGATATTCCGCCATTGGCTACCGTGGGAATTTCTTTGGCGGTGTCTGCTCTCAGAGTGAGGTCAGGATTAAATCCCATCAGACCTTCAAATAACTGGGCAATAATTGTTCTTTCTGGCGCCCAGGACGCCTTGTTGGGATCGATGGTGGCAGGTTCGCCGGCCAGGTTGACTGTCATAACCTGGGGAACTCCTGCCGGTGGTGCGGTGGTTTGGGCGCCCGGGGGAGAAGTGGTTGGTGAGGTACCCGTGCCACAGGCTGATAAGACCAGCATAATCAGAACAAGAGAAACAATTCCGAACAAGATTACCGCTCTTTTCTTCATATAATGTCCTCCTTTCGGCAATTCCCGAATACTCTATATCCTAGTCCTGATTTTTTTGTATGTCAAATGGTTTGATAACAGTCATGATATATCACTGTATCCCGAATATTTCGAAATCAAGCCTGCACTTTTCAGGTCAATTGGGTTAATAATATATCGAATTCGAGATTATACTCGCAGGTATGTGACGAAAAGGACAAAATTGCGGGATCCAGGATGATTATCGTCTGGGCTTTTTAAGTTTAACCGGCCAGTTTAATGCCTGGCTCTTTAATGCCCCCCCTTTTTCGTTTGTCATCCTGGAAGCCTCGATCGGCGAGGCTGAAGGATCCGGCGGCGGGGCGGTAATCGCCCATTTTGTTAACCTTCGGTTCTGGCTCTCAAATGCCCCGTCCCCTCCGGATTCTTCGCCCCGATCAGGAGTAAAGGCGTGTTCGGGGCTCGAGAATGACAACCCCCCTGTCATCCTGGAAGCCTCGATCGGCGAGGTCGAAGCATTTGGATTCCCTCCGTCGTTGTCATCCTGGAAGCCTCGAATGGCGAGGCTGAAGGATCCGGCGGCGGGGCGGCTAGGTGCCTGGCTCTCAAATGCCCCGTCCCCTCCGGATTCTTCGCCCCGATCAGGAGTAAAGGCGTGTTCGGGGCTCGAGAATGACAACA
>DATIKD010000148.1:0-5056 GCA_035477965.1 Dehalococcoidales bacterium
AACACGGCTACCTCCGAATAAAACCAAAAGTTGACATAATCAACCGCGGCCCGTTTGTTAAGCCAGATCGTCCGGCAAAGTCCGCAATCATACGGCAGAATTCACCTTAACCCCGCGGATCGACCGGATATCCTGCATTAAAAGCCCAAATTGTTCAGGGTAGAGCGACTGTTTACCATCCGAAAGGGCGTGAGGTGGGTCATCATGAACCTCAACTATTATGCCGTCGGCTCCGGCCGCAACTGCAGCGCAGGAAAGCGGAATAACAAATTCCCGTCGCCCGGCCGCATGGCTGGGGTCCACTATCACGGGCAGATGGCTGACCTCCTTAAAGGAGGGAATGGCGCTGATATCCAGCGTATTGCGGGTGTTATCCGTAAAAGTGCGGATGCCTCGCTCACATAATATAACACGGGTGTTACCTTCGGACATGATGTACTCAGCCGACATCAGAGTCTCTTCAATCGTGGCTGCCATGCCGCGTTTGAGCAGTACCGGCTTGACTGTTTGTCCGGCTTTTTTTAAAAGGGCATAGTTCTGCATGTTGCGTGCACCGATCTGGATGATATCCGCGTGTTCCTCTACCAGACTGATATTTTCCAGATCAGTGGCTTCGGTCACAATCAGAAGGCCGGTCTCAAGCCGCACTTTGTCCAGTATTTTTAAGCCTTCTTCTCCCAATCCCTGGAAAGTGTAGGGTGAGGTGCGTGGTTTGTAAGCGCCGCCGCGGAAGACCAGGGCGCCGTATTTTTTTACCTCCAGGGCGATATTTATTGACTGCTTTTCACTTTCCACAGAGCATGGCCCCGCCATCACCACTGGCCGCGGTCCCCCGATTTCCACTTCTCCCAGCGTTATCACCGTATTTTGCGGGTGAGTCTCGCGGCTGACCAGTTTGTATGGTTTGGTGACCCGGATAGTCTCTTTGACTCCGCCCAGCGCCATGATTTGTGCATCATCTACCCAGCCCTGATTCCCTACCACGCATACCGCCGTTCGTTGAGCACCGGGGATGGGAATTCCGCGGTAACCCATTTTTTCGATTTGTTGGATCACCGCCTCAATCTGAATCTCGGTGGCGTTGTTTTTCATAATTACCAGCATTCTTACTGCTCCTGTTACAAAACCGCTTTTTTTTCTGTATTTAGCGGGTTGACTTCACTTTACGGATAAACTGTTTGATTTTTTCAATATCCTTTTTACCTTTTGTTTCCACCCCGGTAGAAACATCCACACCCCAGGGTTGAACATCTTTTACCATCTGTGCTACATTCTCGGGATTGAGTCCGCCGCCTACAAACACCGGATATCTGGCGCTGACCTCACGTGCCAGCTTCCAATCAAACGTCTTGCCTGTCCCGCCGAAGGCTTCTTTAGTTCTGGAATCCAGTAATATCTTCAGGTTTTCAGGCGGCAGATAAGTGAATCCGGTTTTTATTTCATTCAATATGAATTCTGCTTTGGTGTTATAGAAAACATGTATGGCCCTGATCACCGGTTTATTTATTTGGAGACAGAACTCCCAGCTTTCATCGCCGCTAAGCTGTACCCAGTCCAACCGGCAGGATTCGGCAATAAAGTTGATGTCACTGGCCGGCAGATTGACAAACACTCCCACCACCTGCGGCTTTTCCACCGTGTTGCTCACGGCATGCACTATGCTGACCGCCCGTTGAGGATTGATCTGGCGCGGACTGCGGGCAAAAACCAGTCCCAGATAATCAGCTCCGCCTTCGGCTGCGGCCAAAGCCTGTTCAGCTTCAGTTATTCCGCAAATTTTTATTCTGGTCATAAGAGTTCCTTCATCCCTGCCGCAATATCTTCTGATGCCATCAATACCTCACCTACCAGAGCGGCATTGACTCCCCAATTTTCAAGTCGTTTTAAGTCATCCCGGGTTTTGATTCCGCTTTCGCTGACCACAATGCGATCAGCCGGAAGCAGAGGCCGTAAACGGGCAGTTGTTTCCAAACTCACTTCAAAGGTCTGCAAATCGCGGTTATTGATACCTATTATTCGGGCTCCGCTGTCTATTGCTCTGGCCGCCTCTTCTTCATTATGTACCTCCAGCAGGCAATACATCCCCAGTTTGTGGCTCAACGCCAGTAATTCGTGTATTTCTTTATCATTCAAAACAGCTGCAATCAAAAGCACCGCGTCGGCCCCAAAAGCCCGGCTTTCATAGATTTGATAGGGCTCCAGGATAAAGTCCTTGCGCAGTAAAGGCGGACAACTGCTGCCCAGAACTGTTTCGATCTGTGAAAGATAGTGCAGGTTTCCCAGAAAATATTTAGCCTCAGTCAGTACCGAAATGGCCGCCGCTCCATTTTCCGCAAATGTTTTGGCAATATTCAATGCGTTAAAATCTTCCCGGATAATTCCTCTGGAGGGCGAAGCTTTCTTGATTTCAGCAATCAGTTTTACTCCACGACCGCAGAGCGCCGCTTCAAAATTGCGAGCTATCGGAAAACTGGAAACCATTTGCTTCAGAGCCTCTATGGGTATCTGGTTTTTTCTGTACTCAAGTTCAATTTTTTTATCTTCGATAATTTTGTCCAGTATCATTTAACCATCCTGAAAGCTGTTAGTCAGATCGATTAGTTTCTCCAATCTGGATAAGGCTTGAAAGCTGTCCAGGCTGTGTTGGGCCAATTTCAGACCTTCTGCCAGGCTGCCGGCCTTTTCTGCGGCCAGCAACGCTGCTGCAGCGTTGAGCATTACAACATCACGGGCGGGACCGCATTCACCCTGCAGCACCGCAGCCATTTTGGCCGCGTTTTCTTCTGCTGTTCCACCTCTTATATCATCTATTTTACCACGCTCTATCCCATAGTCCTCCGGTTTAATCCAGACCGGATCCGAGACACCGCCATTTTTTATCTCCCAGACTAGAGTGCTGTCAGTCGTAGTTACTTCATCCATACCGTTAAGCCCGCTTACTACCAGTACATGTTTATAACCCAGGTACTGTAAAGCCGGAACAATTCTCTCTGCAACTTCTATTCCGGGAACACCCAGCAGCATATATTCCGCGCCGGCCGGGTTAGTCAAGGGCCCCAGAAGATTGAATACAGTGCGTATGCCAATTTCGCGGCGAGCTCCCGCCACCTGTTTCATGGCCGGATGAAAGGCTGGTGCAAAGATAAAACCTATCCCGGCTTCGGTTATGCACTTTTCCACCTGTCCGGCGGTTAAACTAATCCGCACTCCCAGTTTTTCCAGGACATCCGCACTGCCGCACTTCCCTGAAGACGCCCGGTTGCCGTGTTTAGCCACTTTCACGCCGGTTCCGGCCACTACAAAAGCCGCTGTGGTAGATATATTTAAAGTGTTTAAACCGTCACCGCCCGTTCCCACAACATCCAGCAATGGCCCTCCAGCATTGACCGGGATGGCCATGGCTCGCATCACAGCAGCCATTCCGGCTATTTCCTCCGGAGCTTCTCCCTTCAGGCTGAGCGCAACTAAAAAGGCCCCAATCTGGGCTGGTGTTGCGCTGCCATCCATGATTTCCTCCATCACCTTGACGGCCATATCACGGGATAACGATTTCCTCCCTGCCAGCAGAGCAATCGCCTCTCTTATCATTTTATCTGCCATCACTCAGAAAATTTTTCAGCAAATCCTTGCCGCATTGGGTCATGAAAGACTCCGGATGAAACTGCACCCCTGCCACCGGAAATTCTCTATGGCGCAGCCCCATAATGGTGCCGTCTTCCGACCAGGCGGTAATTTCAAGGCATTCCGGCAGGGTTTCTTTCCTGACCATCAATGAATGGTAACGGATGGCAGAGAAAGGATTGGGCAACCCTCTGAAAATCCCCTGAGAGGTATGCTTTATCAATGAAGACTTGCCGTGCATGATTTGTTTGGCCGGCCAGATATGCCCACCGAAAGCATAGCCGATACATTCGTGGCCCAGGCAAACCCCCAGTATTGGCAGACGGGAACCGAAGTGCAGAATTATATCATTGGATATACCGGCCTGCAAAGGAGTGGAAGGACCGGGAGATATAACAATCCGTTCCGGCGTCATTTTTTCAATTGATGGAATTGTGGTCTTGTCATTCCTGATTACAACCACCTCCTGCCCCAATTCACACAGATATTGATACAGGTTATAGGTAAAACTGTCATAATTATCGATCAGTAACAACATTTCTTTGCTCCTTACCCCTTTTCCGCCTGGTCGATAGCATTTATCAACGCCCGGGCTTTATTCAGAGTTTCTTCATATTCTTTGTCTGCCTGGCTGTCATAGACAATCCCGCAGCCGGATTGGGCATAGGCGGTATCGCCGCTCATGATAATTGTGCGAATGGCTATGGCCATATCCATGTTGCCGGATAGAGAAAAATAGCCGCAGGCACCGGCATACGGGCCTCTCTTCTGAGGTTCCAGTTCAGCGATAATTTCCATCGCCCGGATCTTGGGTGCGCCTGATACCGTGCCAGCCGGGAAACAGGCTCTCAGTGCGTCAAACACTGTCAAATCCGTCCTGAGTTTACCCTGCACATGGGTCACCATATGCATGACGTGCGAATAACGTTCAACTTCCATCAGTTCACTAACTGCCACCGTCCCCGGCTGGCTGACGCGTCCGATGTCGTTACGCCCCAGGTCTACCAGCATAATATGTTCGGCCCGTTCTTTTTCGTCCGCTCTTAGTTCATGTTCCAAAAGAAGGTCTTCTTCCGGAGTGCGTCCTCTGGGTCGTGTTCCGGCCAGTGGACGGGTCATCACTGTCCCGTCTTCCACCCTGACCAGTATCTCCGGTGAAGTGCCGATAATCTGGAAATCCTTGAAGTCCAGGTAGTACATATACGGAGAAGGATTGATGGTGCGCAGAGCCCGGTAGATATGGAAAGGCGGCTGCTCAGTTTGACGGCATAATCGCTGTGACAGTACCACCTGGATCACCTCTCCGGCATTGATGTATTGCTTGATTCTGGCCACTTTTTGGCTGAATTGCCCTCTGGTTAAGTTGGAATTTAGACCATTCCTGGCTGGGTTAATTCTGACTCCATTCGGCAGTTGCAGCGGCTGGCCCAGGCGG
>DATIKD010000149.1:0-9361 GCA_035477965.1 Dehalococcoidales bacterium
CAATTGCAGTTTTCCCAAGAACAATATTTGGAATTCCTGATGAAAATAATCGCTGTCCAAAATATTCTTTATCGTCTGATGAAAGAAGTCCGGAACCCCTTCCGGCAAGGGTCTGGGGATGTGCCCCAGATATAAAATTCCCCCAGGATTGGGGGACAGGGGGTTGATGATAGTTTTATAAAGAACGCTCGGAATTTCAGGCCTTCCTTATTTTCCTCGTGCCAGATTTAGCTTTGTTCTTAAAACTTATTTTGGACAAGAGTGATAAATGATTAGTATTTTTAGTTATTGCATTCGGTTGACGATTCCGGATTACTATAAAGGTTAAATAATTTATTATTCAGTGACAGCTTTCCAAAACGAACAACGCAAAGGATTGCATTATTTAGCCAATTGTATTACGCTATTTAACAATACAGATTATTTAAACAATAAAGGGGTAGATAATGAAAGATTTTGCAGGGAAAGTGGCTTTTATTACCGGAGGCGCATCCGGAGCGGGATTTGGACAGGCCAAAGTCTTTTCGGAGGCGGGCTGTAAGGTAGTAATAGCGGATATCCGGCAGGACCACCTGGATGAAGCCATGGCGTATTTCCGGCAGAAAAAAGCCGATGTTCATTCCATAAAGCTGGATATTACAGACCGCAAAGCTTATGAAGCGGTGGCGGATGAAGTGGAGAGAGTATATGGCACTCCACCCCAGTTGCTGTTTAATACAGCGGGTGTAAATACTTTTGGGCCGCCTGAGACTTCCACTTTTGAGGATTATGATTGGGTGATGAGTGTCTGCCTGGGCGGTGTAATCAACGGCATGGTTATTTTTGTACCGCGCATGATAAAAGCCGGAAAGGGCGGACATATTGTTACTACTTCCTCCATGGGAGGATTTATGGCGGCCTCCGGGTGCACTCCCTATTCGGCTGCCAAAGCGGCGGTTAACAGTCTGATGGAGTGTTATTTTCAGGCCCTTAAACCCTATAATATTGGTGTAACCTGCCTGTGCCCGGGCGGCATTAACACCAATATTCATGAAGCCACGCTGACCAGACCGGCGCACCTAAAAAACACAGGTTATAATGTGGATGAAAAAACCCTTGCGGCTGAACGGAGAATTTATGCCGTGGGAATTGATCCGGTAGAACTGGCTCTGATCCTGAAGAAAGGCATAGAGAACGATCAGCTTTTTGTTTTACCTGTACCCGACCCCGAGAAAACGCTGAAAGAAACTCTGGAACGGATTGTCAATTATTCTACGCCTGAAGGTATGAAAAGACAGGAAGAACTCTCCAAAAAGCGCATGGAGGAGATGAGAAGCCGTATGGGGGCTAATAACCCATTTGTGGCCGCGGCGGAATCAGGCTGGGGCAAGGCCAGAAAAGATATCACCTGGGTAAAAGAGTCCAGCCGGCTCCAGTCTACTGATAAAAAATAAACAGGGAATGAGTTAGCGACACTAATAGATTCCCTGAAGAGAGGAAAGCAATGTCGATTGAAGTCAGATATACAGTTTTGAGCCCGGAAACAGGCGTGACTAAAAGCCCGGGCGGTTTTCCACCTCCGATGGGTGGTCCTCCCCCGGGAACGGGGGATGCGTTGAAGTTTTCTGATACTCTGGCCAAAAGGCCGGAGACACTGGAAAACAAAACAGTTTACCTGGTAGATACCGGTTTCGGCGGCAGTTATCAGTTCATGCTGCAACTGCAAAAGTGGTTTGCGCAACATATGCCGTCAGTTACTACCATACGCAAACGTAAGCCCGGCAATGTTTTTATGGATGATAACAATGAACTCTGGGAAGAGGTCAAAGCCAGAGGGCACGGGGTGGTGCTGGGAGTTGCCGGCTGACCGGGGTGTGTGACAGCGGTCGCTGCAGGAAGTTTAAAACTGGAAAAAGCTTATGGCATCCCAGTGGCACCGGTTTCCACCCATGAATTCAAGAGGGTCGCAGAGGCAGATCCCCGGTTTTCCAGCGTCAATATAATATATACTCCGCATCCTGTGATTGGCCTTTCTCCTGAAGCCCTGGACAAATATATTGTGGGCAATGACCCCAACACAGGAAGGCCGGTTATTGAAGAAATACTGGATTTATTGACCAAGCCGGCAGGTGAAAAGAAAGCGGCATCAGGTGTTAAACCTTCCGAAAAATCAGTTGCATCAGCCGAATTGTTGGGGCCGGATACAGAGGAAAATCTACAGCGCCTGTTTTATGAGAGAGGGTGGACGGACGGGTTACCCATAATTTTGCCTACCCAGGAACGAGTCAGAAAAATGCTGGCCGGAAGTTGTGCCGCGCCGGATGAGATAGTGTGTGAAGCCTTCAAGTTTGATACGCGGGAAATGGTTAAATATACAGCTACCAATATCGCCATCAATGCCGTCATGGCCGGAGCCCGCCCGGAATATTTTCCAGTCATCCTGGCGGTGGCTGCCACCAAACAACCCTCTTTCATGCCATCGACCACTCCCTTTGAAGCTATGCTGCTGGTCAACGGTCCCATTCGTAATGAAATCGAGATGAACTGTGGAGTGGGGGCTTTCAGCGCGGTAAACATGGCTAATTCAGTGATTGGCAGAGCCTGGTCATTGATGAGCATTTCCCACGGCTTTGCCAAACTTAAGACTACCCTGTGGAGTTCTCAGGGAAATAACCACACCTATAATAATATGTGCGCAGGTGAAAATGAAGAGAGGAGTGTTTGGGCGCCTTTCCATGTCGGAAAGGGTTTTAGAGCGGAAGAAAGCGTGGTCAGCATCTTCCGCGGCTGGTCATTTTTAAACAGTACCGGGGCGGCTTCCAACCGGTCAATCCTGGAGGAACTGAATATACAACTGGCGGTGATGCCGCCTCTGAATTCTTCGGCAACCATTATCATGGACCCGCTGGTAGCCAGAAACCTGAAAGAAAATGAGGGTTTTAGCACCAAACAGGATTTCTGCCGCTATTTATCTCAAAACATCAAGATGCGGGCGGGTCAGTTCTGGAAAACAGACTATATCGATATGCTGGTGGCCTCTCAGGCTTATAAGGGAGTGGAACCCTTTGCTTCCTGGAAAAAACTACCGGATGATGCTTTAATTGCCCCTTATCATAACCCGGACAATATCAATATTATTGTCATTGGCGGTGAAACCAGTCCATTATGGAAAGCGGCGGATTACGGCTACTCCGTCAGTGCTGGGATTGATAAATGGCGGCCGAAAGTGGCGCCGGAAGAAAACTGCGAGGATGGAAGCTGTGGACTGCCGGATCCGCAGATCAAATACGATTAAGACGGCCATTCAAACACGGACAGGGCACTGACTAATCTGAAGCCTTTTTCAGAAAGCCTTCGCTCTGGTCAGGCAACAGGGTCAAAGCTGTTAGCAGCCGTGACGCTTTTGAGAATTGCTCTTCCGTTAGAGTGCTGACAACGCTCTAACGGAAGAGCTTTTAGTTATTAAGAACTAATTTTTGGCCGGCGGGCCGAAGGGGCTTTTCTGAGGCGGCCAGAGTTCATCCGCAATCTCTTTAAATCCCAGTTCGTTGAGTTTTTTCTTACTGGGTTTGGTGGTAACCGGGTCCCAATCCAGGGCACCCATGTTCCAGTAAATCTGGGCTTTGGTATCAATAGTGACTCCTGCCAGAGGTCCTTCTTTTTGAGGGGGATCGCCAAAAATTCTGGGATGGGCTACCCATTTCAGTTCAACAATACCTTCTCGCAGATTAAAAAGGTGCCGGATTGCGGCAATTCTTTCACCAATCTTGAGAATATCCGCTTCCTTATATTTGAAACCGGTAACCGAATTTAGAAAATTGGCCAGTTTGGCTGGACCGGAAAAGAAACCGAATCCGATCATGCACATACCGCTGGCGTTGACAACGTGTCCGGTGAGGCCGCTGGGGCCGAAACCCTGAGTATGGCGGCCGGGAGTGGCATCCATCTGATAGCGGGCATAGGAGGCCGTCCCGTGTCCCAGTTTAGGGTCATGCATTCCCATCTCCTGCCCCCCGATATGGACCGCAAATTTCTCAGCACCTTTTCCGATTTTCTCGGCTGCCGCCTTGATACCATCTGCCAGGATATTGCCCAAACCTTCTCTTTTAGCCATTTTTTCGGTCATGGCTACCATGGCTTTATGATTGCCCCAGCGCAGATCGATACCCCCGGTATCTTCCTTTTTAAGTATGCCGTTTTCATAACATTCAATAGCAAATGCAATAACACTTCCGGCTGATATGGTATCCAGTCCGGAGCGGTTACAGATGTCATTCACCATGTTAATGGACTCGGTATGGCTGTTGCCGCAGTTAGCACCGAAACTGGCCTGGGTTTCATATTCCGGCCGGCGAACACCGGCTGTATATTTATACTCAGTACCTTCTTTCAAGGTAGCTTTACAGGCGATGGGACAACGCCAGCAACCGCTTAACTTTTCAACATAACTTGCCAGGACATCGGGTTTCAGGCCTTCAATACTGGCCATGTCCTTTATTCCGACGCCGCCCCAGTTTTTTACCGGTGTATCGCCGCTGAGCGCCGAATTGGCGGTTAAGGCGGAAGTGCCGTATTTATGGAGTGAATCGATACCCCCCGGACCCGGTATCTGAATTGACTTGATATGGTCTTTGCGCCATTTGTCAACGGCGGCTTTGTCAGCTAATTCCACCGCCAGGCTGCCTCTGGCCGCTACTGCTTTGAGCTTTTTTGAGCCCATAACCGCACCCAGTCCGGAACGACCGGCGGCTGAGCCTTTATCCGTCATGATAGCGGAAATAAGAGAAAGCTTTTCACCGGCAGGCCCAATACAGGCTACACGGCATTGTTTGCCATATTCAGCCATTAAGGTATCTTCCGTTTCGTACGAATCTTTGCCCCAGAGATGAGTGGCATCTTTAATTTCTGCCTTGCCTTCATCAATCAGGAGATATACGGGTTTGGGTGAAATCCCAACGAAGAAAACAGCATCAAACCCGGCAAATTTGAGGTAAGGGCCAAAGAAACCGCCGGAGTTGGCATCACCCCAACCTCCGGTAAGAGGTGATTTGGCCACCGCAGCATAACGCGCCGCAGCCGGAATGGGAGTACCGGTCAGAGGCCCGGCAACCAGCCCCAGAATGTTATCCGGTCCCAGGGGGTCTGCACCGGCTTTTTGCCGGTCATAGATGATTTTTGCGCCCAGTCCATAACCGCCGACGAAGTCCTTGTACAGACTGACTTTCGGTTTTTCAATTTTGACCGTGCCGGCACTCAGATCAACCCATAAAATTTTTCCCATGTAACCTGCAGGCATTTTTCCCTCCTTTCAAAATCGTAAACGTTGATTAACTACTACATTCTAAAGTTAGTAAGTAATACAGTCAAACCAATTCATCTTTCAGGAACAAAATGAGGAATATCAGTTCCATCTTTCGGAACGGAAGATGACGCCAAGCAGAGCATAAATTCATGTACACGTGGGCCGAATACGTTTGTGGGGTGTTAGTTGAAAAAATGAAGTGTCTTGTTCAAGACACTTCATTTTTACCCAGTTAAATTATTACAGCAGATACACCAGTCTACCGGTGGAAAAAGCTGTCTGCAGCTTTTTTCGACTTTCAAGTTTTTAGTGCAGCATAATAGAAATGGATGTTTGATACCCTTTGTATTCATTGTTGCTGGAAACATCAATGTTGTAGGTGTAACCATCTTTTGTACCAAACGAGGTCAGGCTGGTATCCGTTTTGGTTTCGGCAGTAACTTTGGCGTTTTTAAGTATATTTTCATAAAAAGCGATAACGTCTTTGTAGTTCGATTTTGAATAAGCCAACACGGTATAACTATTTTCAACCCAGATGACGTTTAAAATATGACTGCCTTCATAAACTGGGAAGGCATCTTTGGGATACTTGGCCGGTAACTTTTCGGCAACTCCGATATTGGCCGTACCGGTGGAGCCGGTCTCCGCTCCGGTAGTTGTTGTAGTAGTTCTAGAGGTCGCGGTTGTGGTTGTTTTGCTTGTTGTTGTGGCCGGTGCAGTTGTGCCGGTTTTAGCTGCAGGTGCACTGCTGGTTGCCTGACTGGTTTCCCCGCTGCTGCCGCAAGCGGTGGCACTTACAGTCATCAATAATAACAAAAAGATAATCCCTAATACCTTTACCATTCATATTCCTCCAACAATTCTATAATCATTCAACTGGTTCCAGCGTGATTTGTACCATGGTTTTTTCATTTCCGCCCAGATTGTTGCGCATTATCATAATGCTGAATTCATAGCCGTCTTTTTGGCCGGAGAAAGTAGTTATGTCGTCCCGAGTTTCAGTTTCTATAGTTTCGGCATCCCAAAGATTATCCTCATAATAATTCACCGTTTGGCTAATGGATAAAACAGTCTTCAATGTCAGAGTATATCCGTCATTCCCTCCCCTAAGGCCAGGTAACTTTTCTGCAATAGCAATCACAGCTTCCGGCATGACCGGCACCGCATAAGAGGGATATCCATCCAGAAGATTCACACCTTTTTCAAGGTCAACCGAGGTGTTTTCCCCATTTTCAAAGGTTTCTGCCCAGAGGCTGAAAAGGTGACTCAATTCAGCAAATTTATACTCCTTGTTAACATCACCGGCAGAATTAAGGTTGTATAACACAACTCCAAAATCACCCACCAATTGTTCAGTTATCTGGTTAAGTCTCAATGCAGACTCCAGATGCTGGCGAAACTCCTGGCACAGAGCAAATAACTCCTCAACGGGAGGATTTTTAGCACCCAGGTGAAGCTTGATTTGGGCTGCCTTCTGCATAAGTGAGTCATGGATTGACGCATACTCGGAAACCAGGTCTTCCAGGTAAGCCTTGACCGAACTGAATTTATTTTTTAGATTTCTTTGCTCAGGGCCGGCGCCGCTCTCACTGCTGGATTCAATTACCACACCTTCCAATTTTCTGACTGTACTCGACTCGGCGCCGGTTGCGGCACCCCCGTGGTTCAGGTTAGAAAGAACATCCTGATAGTGTTTATTGTTAACCAATGTATCAGCCGCATTTCTAACTTCCAGGGGGTTGGATGGGTCTCCGAGCAGAATTTTATCGGCTATGCCAGAAGCCGCTTGAGAAGCCTCAATCAGGGTGTCCATCTGGCTGGCCAGCGCGCCCGTTTCCTGCCAGGCCGGGGGATGATTTTTAGCCAGGTGTTTGAAATCATTGGCATCTTCAACTTCTTTTTGCAATTTCTCAATTTCCACCATGGCTTCCGCATAAGTCAGGCGCTGATAGTTGTATGATAATGTTCCGGACACCTTCCAGAGGCGCTCAGTGGCCAGGAATACCTTGCTTTCTTTGGCCCCATAAGTGTTGGAAGCGTTGATAGATTCAAGCTGAGGGACCTGATTAAGGGTTATATCTTTACTATATTCTTCGGGAGTGAAAATTCTGGCTCCGCCCCTGCGATCAGTGCCCGCAGTATTGGCATACCAGACCCAATCAATCTGACGCGGAATGGGATAGGTGTAAACCAGATTGTGCAAGTTATCGATGCGAACCGGATTGGCTGCAAAACTTAAAGTATATTGGCCGGAGCTGTCAGTAGAAGAAGGATTTGGTTCCTTTTTCCATAATAAACCCGTACCATAGTATTCATAAAGGTCACCGGAATGGGTTAAGTCACGATAATCTAAAAACTCTCCGTTCGGGGCATGGACTTTTATCCGATGCCCACCTACACATGTCATATATCTTACTACAATATAACTACGCTCAGTTTCAGGATCGTAAATAAGTATTTCATCTGTGGAAAGTGTGGAATCACCGGAGCCGGATGATCCATCTTGATATCTGGATTCCCAGTCCTGATTCTCCAGGATTGTTATGCGGCCTTTATAAAACAGATAATTTTTTAGGAGCTGCTGGGTTAGTTCGTCCCTTCGAGTTTCACTCATCTGCTCTTCAACCGGTGCCACGGAAGGGGCTGCCGTCAGGTTTGTTTTATTAATTGTACAACCTGCAACACCGATGTTAATCATAACCAGGCATAAAATTATGGCCAAGGCACAAAAGCCATGCTTTTTCAGGGTAGCCATATAAATGACTCCTTGTAAATTACAATAGTTTGTTCAATTATATTATTTCTTTTCGCTTCCTGTCATCGGCAAAAATACCCAATCAAAGATAAAATAGTACCATTACCTTTTAACTTAGACTTTGTTATAAATATTTTAAGATGACAGAGATAATCAGCATTACTGGTATCTGATTATGGGTTAAAATGAAAATGTAGCCTCGGTGTGTTAGAATGGGCTCAGGTACTGGAGGTGAGAAGGTGTCAATCAGTCTTAACGCAAGCCCTGCCACTCTTGGTGAGTTAAAGGCAGCCGGATTCCGTGTCCGACCGATAAGGGAAGAGATGCGGGTTAATCTACTGGCCATGATTCAGTCAAAAAAGGAAATTTTCCAGGGTATAGTAGGATATTCTCAAAGTGTTTTACCCCAGATGGAAAATGCGCTGATTGCTGGTCAGGACATGATTTTCCTGGGCGAACGCGGACAGGCCAAGTCGCGCCTGATGAGGCTTCTGGTTAATCTGCTGGATGAAAAAATTCCGGTGATTAAGGGTTGTGAGATAAATGATAACCCGTTCAGTCCAATCTGCAAACGCTGCCGTGAACTGGTCAACGACAGGGGCGATGCCGTGGAAATTGATTGGCTTGGCCGGGATGAACGCTTTGGAGAAAAACTGGCCACACCGGATGTAACCATGGGCGACCTGATTGGAGATGTTGACCCGATCCGAGTGGCTGAAGGACGCTATCTGTCTGACGAATTGACAATCCATTACGGCATGATACCCAGAACCAACCGCGGCATTTTTGCCATTAACGAACTGCCTGACCTGGCCGAGAGGATACAGGTGGGCTTGTTTAATCTCATGGAAGAGCAGGACGTGCAGATAAGGGGCTACCGGGTCAGACTGCCTCTGGATATTCTGCTGGTTTCCAGCGCTAATCCGGAGGATTATACCAACCGGGGACGCATCATCACGCCCTTGAAAGACCGCTTTGGCGCTCAGGTGCGGACTCACTATCCACTGACCGTGGCGGAAGAAATCGCCATTATGGAATCCGAACGCAAGTTTTTCAAAGACAGTCAAATTGAAGTGCATGTTCCACGTTATATTAAGGAAATTGTAGCGGAATTTACCCATCTGGCCCGCAAAAGCCCGGACATCAACCAGAGTTCAGGAGTAAGTGTCAGGGTATCTATTGCCAATTATGAGACGGTAATTGCTAATGCGGTCAGAAGAGCGGCCTCCCTGAAAGAAAAAGTGGCAGTGCCCCGTATCAGCGATTTGCCTTACATCCATGCTTCAACTGACGGCAAACTTGAGATGGAGAGCAGTTTTGATGAT
>DATIKD010000150.1:0-10969 GCA_035477965.1 Dehalococcoidales bacterium
TGGGGCATCTCTACCCAGGCAAAGGTGATACCACTCCCGAATTGATTTACCCATTTATCCTGGCTTATCCTGAGCTAAGGCTGGTATGTTCCCACTGGGGCGGTGGATTACCGTTTTATGCCCTGATGCCGGAAGTAAGCAAGACTCTGCAAAATGTATATTTTGACTGCGCCGCTTCACCTTACCTTTACCGGCCTCAGATATATCCTCAGGTGGCTTCTCTGGTGGGAGCTGAACGTATCCTTTTCGGAAGTGATTATCCTCTTTTGAAGCCAGAACGTGTAGTTAAAGAGATTCAGGGTTCAGGTTTAGGTGCGGAGGCGGTGAATCAGATTCTGAGTCTCAATGCACGTAAATTGCTGGGAATATGATTACTCTTTGAGAGTGAATAGATTATGGCACAAATTCGGGCCTTCATCGCAATCGAAATTCCGGCTGAAATTAAGATTCACCTTAAAGTCCTTCAGGACCAAATAAAACCGGCCGGAATAAAATCCGTAAAATGGGTGGAACCTGCCAACCTGCACCTGACTCTGAAATTCCTGGGCAATATCAGTCCTTCCCAGATTCAACCTGTCATCACTGCCATGCAGTCCGCAGTCCAATTCTCTCACTCATTTCATTTACAAATTGATTCACTGGGCGCCTTCCCAGATTTAAACCGGGTGCAAGTCATCTGGAGCGGGCTGAAAGGCGAACTGGACACTCTCCTTAAACTCCAGAAATCTCTGGACGACCAACTTGCCCGGGTCGGCTTTGTAGCTGAGAAGCGTCCTTTTTCAGCCCATTTGACTCTGGGAAGAATGCGGGAAAACGCCACCCTTTTTGACCGACAGAATCTTGGAAAAAAAATCAGGAGTTGCAATCCGGGTTCCAGTCCTTTGTTTAAGGTAAGTACACTGCATCTGATGCAGAGCCAACTATTGCCATCCGGTCCAATTTACACGCCTTTAGAATCAATAGTTCTACCTGAAGCAACCTGACGCCGGTTTTCGGATTATCTTTGGGTTCAGCGTATTTTGATAAAGGCAATTGACTCTATTTCGATCAATGCCCCTCTGGGTATAGCTGCCACCTGGACAGTAGAACGGGCCGGGGGACTAGTTACAAAATACTGGCTGTAGACTTCATTCATGGCTGAAAAATCATTTAGATCTTTCAGAAATACTGTCGTTTTCACAACATCATTCAAACCGGCGCCGGCTGCCTCCAGAATGGCCGCCATATTTTTTAAAACCCGATGAGTTTGAGTTTTGATGTCTCCTTCTATGGCTCCGGAAGAGGGATCGGACGGCAGTTGCCCGGATAAAAACAATAATTCACCATACTGAATTGCCTGAGAATATGGCCCTATCGCGCCGGGCGCCTTATCAGTTTTAATAACCCTTTTTGACATTTTTCACCTCATAATAGAATTAGTGACAATCGTTTCAGTGACCTATCCGGTCATGCGATTTTCAAGCTGGATATCTCGGTTTCGTATTTCTCAATAAGTCCTTGCCCGGCAAACGAATAAAAACAATTATCACCGATAATAATATGGTCCAGGACTTTAATTTGCATGGCATATCCTGCCAGGATTATCGTGCGAGTCAACGTAAAATCGCTGTTGCTGGGCTTTGGATTACCTGAAGGGTGATTGTGTACTATAACCATCCCCACAGCATGGCATTTTAGCGCCGATTCCATTACTTCTCTGGGATACATGTGATTGCTGTCTACGGTGCCCTGTGCGAAGTCTTGAATTTCCAGTATTTGATTTTGACTGTTCAAATAAACAATCTTAATGATTTCCTTTTTAAGATCGCGCATACTGTGAAAGAAATAATCATAAATTTCTTGAGAAGAACTGCAAACCGGTTTCTCCAGACTCTTCTCCTTCAGGAACTCTCTGGCTACCGCCTGCATGAACTTAATGCCGAAAACACTGTGAGGACCGATCCCTTTAATATCCTGCAATTCTTCAGCCGGTGCTTCCAATACTCCCCTCAATGTCTTAAACCGGCGCAGAGCTTCTTTAGCCTGCGGTTTACAATCCGATTGAGTTCTTCCCAAACTCAAAAGAAGTTCAACAATTTCATAATCATGAAACCCTTCCAGTCCGCTTTTCAGGAACTTCTCTCTTAAACGTTTTCTGTGCCCCAGCCAATCTTTTTTTTCCATCATTGCTTACCAATCCTTTTTGAGATATGGTCCTTGCCCAGGAAATAATTAACCCATGATGAAGTCTGCCTCAGTTCATAATCACAGGGCGGAACAATAGTTTCACCGATGGTATGTTCAAGATGCCGAGCTTTTAACCGGCGATAGGCCCTTACCCAGATGCATTGTTTTTGATTGGGGTAGACTTCACACCAGCCTTCATAACTGCCGCCGCAGGGGGCATTCCTCTGATCTTTGGGGCACTGAGAAACCGGACAAAGGTAGGCGATATCCATCAACGCGCAATCGCCGCAATCTTGACAGCCGTACAGAGCAGTTTTAGTCCAGTTTTCGATGGCATGAAATGGTTTTTCGAGAGCCGGATATCCGGCAATAAAACGCACCTTCCTGCGCATAACTTTATATAACGGGCTGGAAGGTTCGAACAAAACAAGATGCAAGACCGGTGAAAGGGCATAAACCAGAGACCGGCTGACTTTTTGAGGCCTGGGAGAAAGCTTGGCCTGATTGAGGCCGGTGGCAGAATCCTTTTCGAAATAATAAAAACCCTGTTTTTGCGGGAAATCAAATTCCCGAATAAGGTCTTTCCACTGCGGAACCAAGGTGTTGCCGCGTTCCAGCACCTCTTCAACTTCATCATATTTCAAACTGTGCCCGCTGATGCATGTCCCTTTAAACCCCATTCCCTTAGAAATAGCCAACATTTTGGCCGCCCTCATTATTCGGGCTGCTCGGCCTTTGTCAGGCAACCTGTTTTCTTCTGCAATCTGGTTCAGCAATTGATCAGTTACGACACAACCTGGTACGCGGTTAGCGTGCATACTTTTGGCGGTAGAATAAGTCAACACCTGAATGCTGGTTAGCACCGGCAAACGATGTTGTTGCTGTTCCAGCCACAATTTAACTTCGTGCATTTTACGGGCGTCATAACCAATCTGGAGGATGGCAAAATCAGCCCCGGCAGCAATTTTTTTCTTTAACTTGTAATATTGCCCCATCACCTCCGCTTCTTGCTGTTTATTGGGATTAAAAGCTACACCGGTAAAAAAATTGGTGGGAGCCAGCCTGGTCTTCCGCCGTAAAATATCATGCTCCAAACCCTGGTTCATAGCTTGAATCAACTGCAACCCATTGACCGAATCAACATCAAAAACCGGCTTGGAAGTACCGGCAAATCCGCTCTGAGACGGGTAATCGCCACTTAAAACCAGCAGGTTGTTGACATCCAGTGCTGCCAGTTGAAAAAGGAGGCTTTCTATCTGATTACGGTTTCTGTCTCTGAAAGCCAGATGGACCATCGGTTCTATGCCGTATTTGCGTATTTCAGAGCAGAGTATTTCCGTAGCAATGGCTGGATTGCCTCCCGGATTATCCACAATACTTATGGCACACACCCGGTTGGCTGCGGCAGCTTTGCGGGCATTTTCCAGCACCGTTTCCTGGCGGAATTCGAAGGCTCCGGGTCCGGGGATTTGTTCCCAGGTCACACAAAAAGATTCCTTGTCCAGTATCGAATTCTTTAGTTTGTTCTCTCTCTGACCCAGCTTTTTGAAAATCAACTCACGCAAACGGTCCAGAACATATTCCGGTGAAAAAAGCGGACTGGTCTCTCCGGACAGGAAAGTATACTCGCCAATACCCAATTTAAGATTTTCATCGCTCAGTATCCGGCAGCTATCAATCTGTAAATCCAGTTCCACCAGTATCAGTGAAGCATGGCGCGATATCCAGCCTTCTCTGAGCCGTTTATAGAACCTGAGTAAAACCTCTTGCGATTCCAGGTAGCCGATTACTATAATATCCGGACGGTTTTCCCGCAGATATTGAAAGGCACCGGCTTCATCGGGCACATAATAAACCGGCAAACGGTTTTCCACAGCCTTGCGAATGGTATCCGCCAGTTCAGGATGTTTACTGACCACCAATATTTGCCTGGATGGCCTTTGGATCGTCATATCCATCTCAATGCCGGCTTAACCGGGAGTTATTTGTTCTATTATCAGGTTCTCGGGTTTAACATATTTGTTCAGTTTTTTTCTCAAGTCAGGTGTAAAATCAATAAAGACGCTGGATAATTTCATATTAGTTGTTCGTACGGAATTAATGATCCGCAGATGGACTTCGTCCTTACCTCGGTACTGTTTTAGCAAGTCCACCAATTCCACCAATTTCTTCTCATCTTCTTGTTCGTCGTGTGTTTCGTGCAATATTATGGTATATTTGTTCACTGTGCCGCTTGAGCCCTTTTTACCATTACCATTTTTAGCCTGGCCGTTCCCGCTGTTACCATCGTTCTGGGTATGGCCATGAACTGCCGCGGCTTTAGAAGAACTCTTAGCGCCGGCAGCCGGGATTTTCTCAGTCAAATCCAAGGTGAAAGGTTCTACCGCATCGCAGGTAACCTGAAGTTTCTCCTCTTTCATTTTTACTTTGCCCTGAAGGCGCAATATGGTGCCCGCCTGCCATAGATCACGGGTATTTTCATAGGTTTTAGGCCAGACCATTATTTCAATACTGGAATCGAGGTCTTCCAGGATAGCACTGCCAAACATTCTATGGTCTTTGGTGGACAATTCCCTGAAAGAGGAAACCATTCCTACCAGGCTGACATCCTGACCAACCAATTCTTCATTTATCTGCCCGATAAATGTAACACTGGCGGTATCGATTTTCTGAGCATATCTGGCAAACGGATGTTCCGAAAGATAGACCCCGATCATCTCCTTTTCCCAGTTCAGTTTTTCTTTCACGCCCACATCCTCGCCCTGGAACTCAATATCGGGCATCGGCACCGGAGTGGACTGGCCAAACAAATCAAACATGGTTGACTGCCCTGAACTTTTCATTTTTTGCTGTGATTGGGTAAAAGAAAGAATTTTGTCGAGATTGGAAATTAGTACTCCCCGTACCCCAAATTCATCCATTGCACCGGCCTTTATCAGGCTTTCCAGCACTCGGCGATTGGCGCTCTGAGCGTCGAGGCGGCGGCATAAATCCTGAATCGATACAAATCTGCCGTTTTTTTCCCTTTCACGCACGAGAGGTTCAATGGCGTTCCGGCCTACATTTTTGATGGCGGCCAATCCAAAACGGATGGCCGGCTTTTCCGGATCGCCGCAATCCTCCAATGAAAATTCCACCTGACTGTCATTGATACCAGGCTTCCTTACCTGGATACCCAAACGACGGCACTCCGCAACCGCTACAGTTATCTTTTCCATAACATCAATATGGGTATTCAGAAAGGCCATCATATATTCGGAAGGATAGTTGGCTTTCAAATATGCAGTCTGATAAGCAATCAGAGCGTAACTAACGCTGTGAGCTTTATTAAAGGCATATCCGGCGAAAGGCTCAATTAAGGCGAAAATGGTGTTAGCCATTTCTTCCGAATACCCCAATTTGATAGCCCCATTCACAAAATTGACTTTTTCTTTCTGCATTACTTCAGGAATTTTCTTGCCCATGGCTTTGCGGAAGACATCAGCCTGCCCCAATGAGTAGCCGGCAAACTGCCGGACGATAAATAACACCTGGTCCTGATAGACAATCACACCGTAGGTTTCTTCCAGGATATTTTCCAGGGCGGGATGGGGATAGGTGATAGGTTCTTCCCCGTGTTTGGAACGGATAAACTTCGGAATATGTTCCATCGGTCCCGGACGGTATAAAGCCACCATGGCTGATATATCACTGAAACAGGTGGGTTTCAATTCTTTGATATAACGCCGCATACCCGCACTTTCCAATTGAAATACCCCGGTGGTTTCACCCGATGCCAGCAGGTCATAAGTCCGTTTATTATCCATGGGGAGTGCGGCCAGATCCAGTTCAAGGGCGCGGTTTTCTTTTATTATCTGCTGTGTACGGGAAAGTATGGTCAGATTGGCCAGTCCCAGGATATCCATTTTAAGCAGGCCGATTTTGGCAATATTATCCATTCCGTATTGGGTCATAACCAGGCCGCTGCCTTCCGTTTTGGAAACCTGCTGCAGGGGCACATGGTTGGTCAGCGGATCTTTGGAAATAACTATTCCGGCGGCGTGAGTGCTGGCGTGTCTCGAAATGCCTTCCACTCTTCGGGCGAAATCAACCAGTTTGCGTATGGAAGAGTCAGCCAGATAAATTTCCTTTAGTTCAGGGCTTTGTTCCATAGCCTTTTCAAGGGTCATGCCTACGCCGAAAGGCACCAGTTTAGCCACCCGGTCAACCTGGGCATAAGACATCCCCAGTGCTCTGCCCACATCGCGCAAGGCCGCCCGCGCTCCCAGAGTTCCAAACGTGATAATCTGCGCCACATGGTCGGTGCCGTATTTGTTACAAACATAGTCAATAACTTCCTGGCGGCGCCAGTCTTCAAAGTCAGAATCAATATCCGGCATTTCTTTGCGCTCAATGTTCAGAAAGCGTTCAAAAACCAGTTTGTGTTCCACCGGGTCAACGGTGGTAATGCCCAGGCAATGCAAAACCATGCTGGCTGCTGCCGAGCCTCTTACTCCAATCAAAATTCCCCGTTTTTTGGCAAAGGTAAGCATATCCCAGACCACCAGAAAGTAATTGGCGAACTGAGTTTTATCAATGACTTCCAGCTCATACTTTAAACGCTGCTCAAGTTCAGGAGTGGGAACCGGGTAATATTTACCAAACCCTTCATGGCAAATATCGTCCAGGTATTGCTGGGCGTTTTTGCCGGGAGGCAGTTCAATTTCGGGTAAATGCAGACGCCCGAAATCCAGTTTTAAATCCACCATATCAGCAATCTTCCCGGTGTTAGATATCGCCTCCGGGATATCTTTAAAATTCTCCGCCATTTCTTCCGCAGTCTTGAAATAGATAAAGTCCCCGGGTGTTTTCAGGCGCTTGTCATCAGAAACCACGCTGTTTGTGCCAACGCACAGCAGCAAGTCATGCACCTCGGCATCTTCCCTGTTCAAATAATGAACATCATTCGTTGCTACCAGCGGGATATTCAACTCTTTGCCTATCTTAATCAATTCTCGGTTAACCGGCTCCAGTTCCGGTATTGGATTACGTTGTATTTCAAGGTAAAAATCACCGTAAACTTGCTGGTACCACAGCGCCAGTTGCCGGGCTTCAACCAGTTGATTCTGCAAGATAAGAACCGGAATCTCGCCGCTTAAACAAGCTGAAAGAGCTATCAAACCCTCATGATATTGTTCCATTAAGGCGTGGTCAATGCGGGGTTTATAGTAAAATCCTTCAACATGTGCTCTGGAAGTGAGCTGTAACAGGTTCCGATAACCGGTCAGATTTTTTGCCAGTAAAACCACATGGCTGCTACTCTTGTCTTTGGGCAGTCTAGAAGTAAATGAATTGGCAGCCACATACAATTCACAGCCAATGATGGGTTTAATTCCCGCCTCTTTTGCCGCCAGGTAAAAATCGATAGCTCCATGCATAGCGCCGTGGTCAGTTAAAGCCACCGCGCTCATGCCTGATTCTTTAGCTTTTTTCACCAGTTGCGGAATACGGCACATCCCATCCAGCAGACTGTATTCGGAATGAACATGAAGATGAACGAACATCTGATACCCTCAGGTTAAAAGTTGAGTAAAAACCAATTATTAATTATAGCAAATTATAGCAATTAATCAGGGGCCGGAACCTCAGTAAACGGCCGCGTATTGAAGTTTCATTTGATAAAGTAATGCTTTCTGATTCTGTTGTTGAGACACTGACTGGACTAGAACAAGTCCGTTTCAACATAATTATTGCGCAGATTATTTTCCCTTTGCTTCGCCTATTATGCTCCAACCCTGGCGTTGTGCCTGGGTAAACAGGGCCTGATCAGGATAAACTGCTACAGGGTGGCCAACCAGTCTGAAAAGTGCGCTGTCATAAATACTGTCCGCGTAAACATAACTCTGGTTGAAGTCCACATTAAGAGAATTATGACGGGTAAAGCCCAGCAAATAATTGGCTTTATTTTCGGCAAAACACAAAGGTGGAACAATCTTCCCGGTATATAATCCGTCTCTTTTTTCCAGGGAAGTGCCCACAACAAATTCCATTTCCAGTTTTTTTGCCATGATCTCTAAAAATTCAAAAAACGAACCGGACAACAACATAATCCGGTGTCCCTGCCGGCGGTGTTGCTGCATCACTTCGAGCATATCCTGGCGCAGTAAAGGCTGAAAATAGTTATCGGCCACCCATTCAAAAGTCTCTTTAACCTCGGCTTCAGTAAAACCTTTCACAAGTTTGGCCAGCCCTGTTCCCCAACTGATCAGGTTTTTATCTTTTGGATATAGTTTTATTTTAGCCGCCAGCCAGGGAACGATGTTTTTCAGGATATAGCCATATATCACTGTCCTTTTAATACGCCTTGTATTATGAAATGCCGCCAGCCCTTTCCAGAGGTGGCCGGTGGTAAGAGTGCCGTCAAAATCAAAAATTGCCAATACTATTTTTTCTGTCGCCATCTTGCGCAAATCCTTGAATTTACTTAAAATTTACAGCTTCTATTTCACGTATTTTTTCGATGCGCCGCCGGTAACTTTCCATCTGCAGATGTTGGGCCTGTAGAAAAACATTGATCAATTCTTTAGCCAGTTCCACGCCGATTATGCGTCCCCCCAGACACAGGACATTCATATTATCGTGTTCCACCCCCTGGCGGGCTGAATAGGTGTCATGGCACAGGCAGGCATAAATCCCTTTGAATTTATTAGCCGTAATAACCGCTCCCACACCGCTGCCGCAAATCAGAATGCCGCGCTCTGCTCTCGCTCCGAGGATAGACTCCGCCACATCTTCAGCCAGGTCCGGGTAATCATCTCCCCCATCGTAGATATAAGCCCCCAAATCCACAATTTCATGATCGCTTTCATTAAGCCAGGGTACCAGTCTGGATTTCAGCAAAAATCCGGCATGGTCGGCTGCCAGCGCTATCTTCATTTTCAGCCTCCCTTAGTCAGTTTCAAAGCGGCTTCCACTGCCTTTTGGGTAGTTAAACTCATCGCCTGATATACCTTTTCATCATGGGCGGATAACCTGAACCGATTGATTCCATGGGAAATTCCCAACAGCCCCACATATCGTTCCCAACCCAGGGAGGTGCCGGCTTCAGCTACCAGATTGGGGATGGCCCTCAGGCTCATCACCTGTTCTGCCGTTTGATGGATGTGGCCGTCCTCACCCACTCCGATTGTATCATGCGTAAAAATAAATATCAGGCACAGTTTCATCCAAGCCACCAGCCGGATAGACGGCCGCATATAGTCCCAGAACTCCAGAGCGGAAAGAATAAAGCGGACTCTGTCCGGCCAAAAGGGATCAACCGGATTTTGTTTCAGGAACCTGTCCCACAATGCGAAAACTAAAGGGGCGGCTCTCAGGGGTGCTCCCGGGTGGCCCGATTTGGCTTTATCAATCGCATCCAGACATAAACAGCGGATAGTATTAACACACAGTTTATCGAGAACTGGATCGCTCACTCATACTCCTGAACTAAAATTATGTTTCCAGCCGCCACTTTTAGTCTACTGCAATCACGTTCATTTGACGCTCATCAAAGGTGGTAGTGAATCCTCCTGCACCCATGCGAGTGCTGGCCAGTCTCAACCAGTGCCCGAAGCGCTTTTCCTCGCTATGATCCGGATTAATCGTGGATAGATCCGCATAACCGGCCTCACTGGCCAGCGGCATTAAAACATGCTTGGCTGCCCAGTAATCCAGCGCTACCGGATCGGTCCCGGCCATCAATAAATCCGCGCAAATAGCGGATTCATAAGGCGTCCAGGGTCCTCCGCCCGGCCGGGCGTTAACCCATACCGCATCGAGTATGTTAAGCACCGGCACGCGGGTTTCCGCTATGGCGTCTCCCATAACCCCCTGCCATACTTTGTCGTGGGAACGAGCCCCCAATTTGGCAGTCAGTTTATCTGTTACAACTCCCATATAGCTCTTTACACAGCCGGTAACACCATAGATGAAATGTGACTTTAAAGTCGGCCAGTTGATTACTTTTAAACGAGCGCTATCATATGCAGTCTTCCTGGAATCCCATATTCCATCCTTAAAACTTATACGGGTACCGAACCGGGTGGTGAATTTGGGATAAGAGACCAGAAAACCGGAGGCCGCTTTCGGATGCATATCTACCACATAGCCGTCATACAAATCACCTTCATAAAACTCCTTTACCTGAGTCTCGGTGATAGTATCCCAGAGAAAAGTTGAAACTCTGTAATCTTTAAAAGAGTCAACTACCTTTTGCACCGATTGCGAGCGGTCGCGGGCATTAGCAAACTCCCAGGTGAAACTGCCTCCCTTACCGGCTGACCCGTACTGGGCTTGTCCGTTATCGGCTATCACGATTTCTCCCTCAAATCCATCCGGATGGGCTATTACCGCCCTTATAAAGGATTTCAATAAATCGGTATTTGGCCCACCTCTCTGGTCCCACTGGCAATTGACTTTAATCAGTACCACGTCATCCCGCCCGATTAACCCCAGCGTGTTCTTCATCTCCCCATTTTCATGGCTTTGATAAAAATAGCACTGCTCTTTGGCCAGTCCCTGTATTAAGCGGGAGATACCCTGATCATTTTGGGTTGCTTCTTTAACCAGAAAAATGTTGGTTGCGGGCATAACCTTTGCCTGAGAACTCTTAAGGTTCAACGGCATTTTGCACCTGCCTTTTTAACTAACTTTTTCAAGAATTCCGGAGTGTGTCTTCATTTTATTTGGTGTGCGTGCCAAAGGCAAAGGACGTGCGGGGAATATCCGGTGGATAAACCGGCCCTTTTTGGCTTATTTTCACCATTTGCCGCCCCATATCATA
>DATIKD010000151.1:0-3279 GCA_035477965.1 Dehalococcoidales bacterium
GCTTCACCCAACGCCTTTGACCGGCTTCAGTCTCGGTCCCAACAACACAGGCTGATCTCCAGTGAAGTCAACAATAAAGGAATACGCCTGCACACCTGGTCAACTGACAGTGACATGATTTTTGGATGGAAAGGCTTTTTCAAATACTCATTAGCTACTCTTCACTGAAACAGACCGTTTTGTAGACAAGTAGTCCTCTCGATAGAACGACCTGAAGCTGGTGTAGAAAATTCCGCGCGGCGAATATTTTAGGTCAAAAATGATGGGGTGGGTAGAGGGATTTGAACCCTCGTTCTTCAGGGCCACAACCTGACGCCTTAGACCTCTGGGCTATACCCACCATCGAAGAAAACAAAATTAGTAGCATGGTTATTATAGCTAAAATTACTATTACAATCAATCGGCGGATACGATAAATAAGGGTTTTGAACCTGACAATCGAGCGCTTCCATTGTAAGGTATTAAGAAAGCAGGATGACCCTCTGAAAATAGGATATCCGGCGCCGGATGCTATCAGGCTCTCAGGGAAATTGTGAGCACGGCTAAAGATATCTCATCAGCTTGCCTGCATTCTTAACAAGATCATAACAATGCTGGTCCATAATATAGTTATGAGACAAAAAGAGTGTAAGGAAGATGTTAAAACACAAAGGTAGAAGCCGATTGGGTACTAACGATGAAGCAATTTCTAATTGGGGGAGGAGTTTAACCTATGAACATAAGTCTTAAAAGCAAAATATTGACGATGGTATTGGTTTTCGTAATTGTGGCCGCCGCATTTACAGCCGGAGCCGGCTGGATGGGGTCCGGCAGTGTTACAGCTACACCGGTCCTTTATAATGAAAACACCGTTACCTCAATTTATCAGAGCGCTAATCCGGCTGTGGTCGAAATTGAAGTAACACAGGTGATCAGCAGTTACTTCGGCGGCTCAACACAGGAGGGTTCAGGCTCAGGTTTTTTGGTTGATCAGGACGGCAACATTGTCACCAACAAGCATGTAGTGGATGGAGCCAGTACGGTGACAGTCATATTTAGTAATGGCACTAAGGTTAGCGGCAAAGTGATGGGTACTGACTCGACCCGGGACCTGGCGGTGGTTAAAGTGGATGCCGCGGCAGTTTCTGGAATAACACCTTTAACATTAGGCGATTCAACTACTGTTAAAGTCGGACAGATGGCCATTGCCATTGGCAGTCCTTATGGTTTGATGGGAACGGCCACTGTCGGGATTATCAGTGGACTGGATCGCAGTATCGGTAACTTGAGTGGCATGATTCAGACGGATGCCGCTCTAAATCCAGGTAATTCAGGCGGGCCCTTGCTGAATGCAGATGGGATGGTCATCGGGGTAAATACCGCGGCTGAAACTGGATCATACGGCATTTCAGCCGGCGGAATCGGGTTTGCAGTTCCGTCAAATGCAATCAAAGAAGTCCTGGCAAGATTGAAATCGGGGCAGAACGTGGTGGCAGCCTGGCTGGGTATCTCTGGTCGGACATTGACTCCTGAGCTGGCATCCAGCCTTAATCTGGATGTAGAAAAAGGCGTGCTGGTGGTCAGCGTTGTCTCCGGCAGTCCGGCCGAAAAAGCGGGTTTGCAGGGGACTTCCAACAGGTCAAGCGCCAGAACGACTGTAGCCGGTGATGTCATAATTAAGGCCAACGATCAAGCAATCGATACCATCGAGGCGTTAAGAGCTTTTATAAGGTCTAAAGTTGTGGGAGATACAATTCAGTTGACCATCCAACGAGAGATGGATACACTAAACCTGACGGTCACATTGGCTGAAATGCCGGAGCAGAGCACGTTGATCAGATAATTGTCCGGATTAAATAGCCTGGACAACCAGGTATCCACGGCGGCATAAAACAAATTTTCACAAAAAACGGGTGTTAAATCACCCGTTTTTTTTGATCAATACACTGCTGTCGAAATCATGCACAGTATGATTGACAACCTGGTTTAAACATAACATTCTGGTTATAAAAGGTTATTCCAGTGAGAAAACAGGGGTTGGACCCCCCTCCGGATCCTTCAGCCTCGCCATTCGAGGCTTCCAGGATGACAACGAAAAAGGGGCCGGAGGCTTCGGCCTCGCCATTCGAGGCCTCCAGCATGACTAACGACGGACCTCCCTCCGGATCCTTCAGCCTCGCCATTCGAGGCTTCCAGGATGACAACGAAAAAAAGGCCAGATGCATCGACCTCTCCTTTCGAGGCCTCCGGCATGACACCTTATTTTCACGCCTGAATAATGAATAATCAGGGTATTATCATAATAATCAGTCTTAACCCAGGCCCGTAACGAAATCTTGTTTTGGAAAGGAGTAAAATCAATATTTTAGATAATTTCGAGGGACTCCGCTTTCAAAAACTCGATTGCAGCCAGGATGATAAACGCCCATGATTGTTGAATCACCGAGATCATTTGAGGTTTACTAAAGGTGGAACAGGTATGAAACAATTATTTAACAGCGGTAAGGTTTCCGTGTTTCGCGGGAGACTCATTTGACCATTTTTTGCTGTGACATCTATAATGCCAGTAGGCCGCAGAGCGCCGGATTGCAGATAGATTGGAAACAGAATGACCAGAGTAGCCATTGAAACGCTGGGATGCAAGCTTAATCAGGCGGAAAGTGAATCCTTAATCAACCAACTGAAGCAGGCAGACTGCCGGATAGTAAGTTTCCAGGAAGAAGCGGACATATACGTGGTGCAGACCTGCACCGTCACACACGTAGCTGACCGTAAGTGCCGGCACCTTTTAAGCCTGGCCAGAAGACTTAATCCGCAGGCTAAGCTGATTGCTATCGGCTGTTATGCCGAAGATCTGGAAAAGAGGAATGAGAAAATTAAACCGGATCTCATACTGAATAATGCCCAAAAAGTAGAATTACTGAATATATTGCGTCAGAAGGAATGGATTAAACCCGGAAAAGAGGAAAAGGAAAAAGCAGTTGTAAACCGCACCCGCTCTTTTATCAAAGCCCAGGATGGCTGCAACAGTCGCTGTGCCTACTGTATCGTGCCGGCCGTGCGCGGACCAGAAAGAAGCCTGTCTCACCGGGAAATCATTGCTGCAATCCGAAATAGTATGGACCATGGGCACCAAGAAGTAGTATTGACCGGGACTGAAATTGGACGCTACAAATATGACCGCACAGAAATTGTAGAACTGGTGGAAAAGATTCTGGCGGAAACCGCAATCCCGCGGCTTAGGCTTTCCTCATTGCAGCCGGCTGAGATCAGTCCGGAACTGGTGGCTTTATGGCAAAA
>DATIKD010000152.1:0-3734 GCA_035477965.1 Dehalococcoidales bacterium
GGAGGAGTTAGCAAGTCTGGAGGAATTGAGAGAGGGAGAAGGTCTGGTTAGCCTGGCCTCGGAATATCCCAATCTGGCCGAGATGCTGGCCCTGAAACTGCGCTTCAAACATTTCAATATCTATCCATTATGGGGCGCGGCTGAAATATATCCGCCGGAAAATGCCGATTTGATATTGTTGGCGACCGGGGACGGCCGAGTATTTGAAAACAGTTTTCTCAAGCCGGTAAAAAAAGTCCTGGATTCAGGCGCCTGCCTGATTGCCAACCGGGAAAGCCTGGAAAGCAAGGATTTGAGCCGGATACTGGATAGTCTGTACGGCAGTCTTGATAAAATTCCTCCGGAAAGACTGGTTGAGATAGCGACGGCGGTTGACTCCGGCTTGAAACCGCCGCAGTTTATGCCCATGGATTGTGTCCGTTTGGCCCTGCCCGACGGCCATGCCCAGAAACATGTGGTCAATATTCTGGATAAAGCCAAAATAGGAATCTCAGACTATCCCTCGGCTAACGGCGACCGCCGCCCGAGGATTGAAATCCCCGGAGTAAAGGTAAAAGTGATCCGGCCGCAGGATATGCCCCTTCAGGTGGCCAACGGGAAATTCGATGTGGCCATCACCGGTCAGGACTGGGTGAGAGAGCATTTGGCTCAATTTCCCGCCAGCCCACTGGTGGAACTGGTGGATTTGAGGTATAGCCGGGTAAGGATTGTAGCGGCTGTCCACAACGAGGTGGCCGCTGATAATATGAGCGGACTGCGCCGTCTGGCGGTTGAAAAAGGCTGGAACCTGCGCATTGCATCCGAGTATATCCGCATTGCGGATAAATTTGCCCGCGAAAATCAATTGGGGATGTACAAGATAGTGCCCACATGGGGCGCTACGGAGGCTTTTTTACCGGATGATGCGGACATTCTGATTGAAAATACGGAAACCGGCGGCACTCTAAAGCGTCATAACCTCAAAATAATCGAAACTCTTTTTGAATCCACCGCCTGTCTGGTTGCCAACCGGACTTCGCTTATCTCACCTAAAGGCATAGTTATCCGAGACCTGGCCGCTATTCTGCAGAATGCAGTCAGCCTGTAGCCTTCCGGCGGGTTGGCGTCCGGGTGCGGATATCGAGGAGAAACGAGATGGAAATACTGAAAGGATTGGAAGCCGCCAAAGCTGTACTGGGGCGTCGCATCGGGCTGGATTTCGGCAAAATATCTCCCCGTTCAAAGGAACTGTTTGGGCGGGAGATGTCACCGGAAGAAGTGGTTAAAATGGTGGTGGAGGATGTGCGGGCCAAAGGTGATCAAGCGGTTGTGGAATATACTCTGAAATTCGACCGCTATCAGATAACCGAATTTGAAGTCACCAAAGCCAAAATGCGGGCGGCCTACTCAGAACTGTCCCCGCAGTTGACAGAAGCTTTGAGGCTGGCGGCCCAAAGGATCAGAGACTTTCATCAGGAACAGAAGGACTTGTTATGGAAAGGTGTGGAGGGCAAAGAATGGGGGCAGTTGATACGCCCGCTGGAAAGAGTGGGTCTTTATGCTCCCGGGGGAACAGCCCCTCTGGCCTCAACCGTTTTGATGATTGCCATTCCGCCCCGGGTAGCGGGCGTAAAAGAAGTTTATTTATGCTCCCCGCCCGGTCAAAACGGCCGGATTCCGGCTGTCACCCTGGCCGCAGCCGATATCGCCGGCGTCGACCGGCTGTTTGCCATCGGCGGCGCCCAGGCGATAGCTGCCATGGCTTATGGAACTGAAACGGTGCCCAAAGTGGATAAAATTTGCGGGCCCGGTAACCGGTTTGTAGTGCTGGCTAAAAAAACGGTCTTTGGAACAGTGGATATTGATGCCCTGCAGGGTCCCAGTGAAGTGCTGGTGATCGCCGACGAAACGGCAAAACCTGAGTATTGTGCGGCCGACCTGCTGGCGCAGGCGGAACATGACAGCCAGGCCCAGGCGGTCATAATCACCACTTCCCCCGCTTTTGCCGAAAAAATCCAAAAAGAAGTTCAATCGCAATTACAGTTGCTGCCGCGGCGAAAAACCGCCGCCGAATCCTGGCAGAAAAACGGTTTGATTGTGCTGGTGGATACACTGGAAGAAGCCATTCAGCTTTCCAACCTTTACGCACCGGAACACCTGGAACTGGCTTTCAAATCGGCCGAAAAATACCTGGATAAAATTGAACATGCCGGCTGTATTTTTGTGGGCCATTATTCGGCTGAATCAATTGGTGACTATATTGCCGGTCCCAATCACAGTCTCCCCACAGGCGGGACCGCCCGGTTCAGTTCGCCGCTCAATATCCTGGATTTTTTGAAGATTATAGATGTGGTAAAAATAAAGCGCCCGGCTTTGAAAAAACTGGGCCCCCCGGCCATACTGATGGCGCGGGCGGAAGGATTGGAAGGCCACGCCCGGGCGATTGAAAAACGGCTGGTCTGAACAAGCGGCCGCTTATCTCCACCTGTATTTAGAAAATGCCGAAGCCTGCCGGTCGACCGGCAGGCTTTCGTGTACTAAGGAGGGCGGCAGATATTTTATAACAGGATGGTCTTGGCGGAATAAACATCCGGTATGGCCAGGATTTTTTTGATAGCCGATGCCGGCAGTTCTTCATCCAGGTCCAGAATCATCAGGGCTTGTCCGCGGGCTTTCTGGCGGGCAACATACATAGCACTGATGTTGACATCTACCGCGCCGGTGATATTACCCACAGCGCCGATCAGTCCGGGCCGGTCTTTGTGGTCTACAAACAGGAAGGGCCCCTCGGTCGGGACAAAATCAATCCAGTAGTTGTTCACTCTGACGAAATGAGGTTCACTGCGTAAAACCGTACCGGAAATCTCGGTGGTGCCCTTACTGGTCCCTACCACCGCGGTGATAAGGCTGGCATAGTTCTGGCAAGTGGGGTCTTTTTGCTCGGTTACTGTCAGACCGCGCCGGCTGGCGATCAGGTTGGCATTGACCATATTGACTCTCTCTTCGCTGACAAACACCAGCAGGCCGCCCAGTAAGGAAGCCTTGACGGCATTGGTATCATACTGGGTGATCTCCCCCTCATAGCGAATGGAAAGAGAGTTGAGCTGACCTTCGCTAAGCTGACTGGCCATCTTGCCGATCTTGAAAGCCACATCCATGAAGGGATTCAGGATGGGCATCATCTCAGGCGGTATGAAAGGTGCGTTGACCGCATATTTGGGAGCCAGTCCCTTGAAAACATCCACGATCTGCTCTGCTACATCGCTGGCGGCGGTGACCTGGGCTTCAGCTGTCGATGCTCCCAGATGGGGTGTAACAATGGCATTATCCAGATTGAACAGGACGCTGGAAGTGCAGGGTTCCTGCGGAAAGACATCAATGGCGGCGCCGATGACTTTCTTTTCTTTCAAAGCATTGGCCAGGGCTTCCTCATTAATCAACCCCCCGCGGGCGGTGTTGATAATGCGGACAGTGGGTTTCATCATGGCTAATTCTTTGGCGCCGATCATTTCCCGGGTTTGATTATTGAGCGGAATATGCAGGGTGATAAAATCAGCTTCGCGGTAAATTTGTTCAAGGGTGGCGATTTCAACCTGCAAATTGCGGGCGCGTTCCTGGGAGACATAAGGGTCATAAGCCAGGATTTTCATTTCCAGGCCGCGGGCCCGGCGGGCGACTGCCGAACCCACATTTCCCAGTCCGATGATGCCCAGAGTTTTACCGCGGACTTCAGTTCCGGTGAATTTACTGCGTTC
>DATIKD010000153.1:0-6367 GCA_035477965.1 Dehalococcoidales bacterium
GGCGGGGCCCGGTGCTCTTTACCAACGGAAGGGATACCCAGCAGTCAAAAATACTTATTAATGGTGGGTTAGGAGGGTTTGTTTCATTGACTGCTGGTTTCAAAGATGTCATGCTGGAGGCCTCGAAAGGCGAGGCTGAAGCATCCGGTGGAGGGGAAGCAAACACCTGCGGTCATGGCTGTTCAAGGGCCCCGTCCCATCCAGTTACTCCTTCCATCTCTCAATTTTCCCGAATATTTCTGCGGAATCCGGAAGGCCAATCACTTATTTCTGAATAATAGTACAACATAACCTGTAATATTTTTCATATAATATTATCAGGAATGAGTATTAACAAGGCTTTTCGAGAAACACGGCAAAAACAGCTTATCCTGCACATTTTAGAGGGTACGCGCTCTCACCCCACGGCTGACGATATTTATCAACAAGCCCGAAAGCATCTTCCGCATATCAGCAAAGGCACGGTTTATCGTAATCTGGGAATTTTGCAGGAAGAAGGAATATTATCTGAACTTAATTTGAATGGGACTGTCAGCCGCTACGAAGTAAAAAATGAGCGGCACTATCATTTTCGCTGTGAGCAATGCGGACGGGTAACTGATCTGAAACATCCGGTAGATACAGGTTTAAACAATATAGTGGAAAAGGAGACCGGGTTTCAAGTCTTTTCGCATCAGGTAGAATTCCTTGGGATTTGTCTGGAGTGTCAATCAAAAACTGATAATGTGTAAGTAGTGACGAGAATAAAAGGAGGAAGATATGCCAACTAATGATGAAGCGAAAAAGGGTGTAATGAATGTAGCCGGGAGCGGCACCACAAATCTGGACTGGTGGCCGAACCAGTTAAAACTGGATATTCTGCACCAGCACTCATCTAAATCCGATCCGATGGGTGAAGATTTTAACTATGCTAAAGAGTTTAAGAGTCTGGACCTGAAAGCAGTGAAGAAGGACCTGCAAGAACTGATGACGAAGTCACAGAGCTGGTGGCCGGCGGACTTCGGACATTATGGGCCGCTGTTCATCCGAATGGCTTGGCACAGCGCCGGAACCTATCGTGTCTTTGATGGGCGCGGCGGCGGAGGTAACGGCAGTCAGCGCTTTGCCCCACTCAATAGCTGGCCGGATAATGCCAACCTGGATAAAGCGCGCCGCCTGCTCTGGCCGGTAAAGCAAAAATACGGGAGGAAGATTTCCTGGGCTGATTTGTTCATTCTGGTCGGCAATGTAGCTCTGGAATCGATGGGTTTTAAGACCATCGGATTTGGCGGCGGGCGCCAGGATATCTGGGAACCGGAGAAAGATATTTATTGGGGGTCTGAGAAGGAGTGGCTGGGAGATAAGCGCTATAGTGGTGAGCGTGAACTGGAAAAACCGCTGGGTGCGGTTCAGATGGGCTTAATCTATGTCAATCCGGAAGGACCGAACGGTAATCCCGATCCGCTGGCGGCGGCGAAGGATATCCGCGAGGCTTTTGCCCGCATGGCCATGAATGATGAAGAGACAGTGGCGCTCATAGCCGGCGGTCATGCTTTCGGGAAGACGCACGGCGCGGGTGATAAGGCCCTGGTAGGGCCGGAGCCGGAGGCTGCCGGAATAGAGGAGCAGGGGCTGGGCTGGGCCAGTAAATTCGGTACCGGTAAAGGTAATGACACTATTACCGGCGGTCCGGAACTTATCTGGACCAATACTCCCACGAAGTGGAGCAATAATTTCTTACGCATTCTGTTTAAGTACGAATGGGAATTGACCAAAAGCCCGGCTGGTGCACTTCAGTGGAAACCCAAGGGTAACGCAGAGGCGGATTCAGCGCCTGATCCGCATGACCCCTCCAAACGCCGTGTGCCGGGAATGCTGACCACTGATTTGTCTTTGCGATTTGATCCGGTCTACGAAAAGATATCCAGACGTTTCCTGGCAAATCCGGATCAGCTAGCCTTGGCCTTTGCCCGGGCCTGGTTTAAACTTACGCATCGCGATATGGGGCCTCGCTCACGTTATTTGGGCGCGGAAGTTCCGGCTGGAGATTTTATCTGGCAGGACCCCGTTCCAGCCGTCAACCATAAACTGGTAGAAGCTCAGGACATCACCTACCTCAAGGGGCAGATTCTGGCTTCCGGACTGTCAACTTCCGAGATGGTTGCAACCGCCTGGGCATCTGCCTCAACCTTCCGCGGTTCAGACAAGCGGGGAGGCGCTAACGGCGCGCGCATTCGTCTGGCTCCGCAAAAGGACTGGGAAGTCAATGAGCCTGCCAAATTGACGAAAACGCTGAATACACTTGAAAAGATCCAGAAGGCTTTCAACAGCGCACAGACCGGAGGTAAAAAAGTTTCGCTGGCTGATTTGATTGTGCTGGCCGGCTGCGCAGGTGTGGAACAGGCGGCCAAAAAAGCCGGTCATGAGGTAAAGGTACCCTTCATGCCAGGTCGCACGGATGCTTTGGCGGAGCAGACCGATGCAGGTTCCTTTGCGGTGCTGGAGCCGGTTGCTGATGGTTTCCGCAACTACCAGAAGGTCAAAAATGGAATTACGGCCGAGGAATTGCTGCTGGAAAGGGCACAACTGCTGACTTTGACCGCACCTGAAATGACGGCATTGATTGGCGGCCTGCGGGTTTTAAATACCAACTTCAAAGCGACTCAGCATGGAGTGTTTACGAAGCGGCCCGGAGCACTGACCAACGATTTCTTCGTCAATCTTCTGGATATGGGCACAGTCTGGAAAGCAACTTCGGATAAAAAAGACCTGTTTGAAGGCTCAGACCGGGTTACAGGCGAACTTAAGTGGACTGCTACCAGAGTTGACCTGGTCTTTGGTTCCAACTCCCAACTTCGGGCTCTGGCGGAAGTCTATGCCTGTTCGGACGGGCAAGCCAAACTGGTTAGTGATTTTGCAGCAGTTTGGAACAAGGTGATGAATCTGGACCGTTTCGACCTGGCCAAAGCTTAGCCAGGTAATTACGACTGTTCTGAGGTAATAAGGGATTAGTAGTCTTAAAGAAGGGTGGTTTTAAACGAGCCGCCCTTCTTTTTGGCTGTTATAATGCTTGCAAAATAATTCAGGTAATGTGCGGGTAAAAAGCGGCTTAGCATAGCTGTTGAGTGAATGAAACTTAACCCAGGTTAACCATTGTTTTTATCAAAAAATGAATACAAATTAGCCTGAAAGGGGGCATTCCGGCTGAAAAAGTATTGACGATGGAGAAAAAAGGGTTTTAACCCTCCACCCCAGATGCTTCAGCCTCGCCATTCGAGGCTTCCAGCATGACGACGAGAGGGAGCTTCCAGACTGTTTCCCTCCACCCCAGATGCTTCGGCCTCGCCATTCGAGGCTCTCCAGCAAGACAAACTGCTAACCACTTCCTCCAGATGCTTCGGCCTCGCCATTCGAGGCTCTCCAGCATGACAAACTGCTAACCCCTCCTCCAGATGCTTAAGCTCGCCATTCGAGGCCTCCAGACCAAAGTGGTTTGGGTTAACCACTTTTTAAAAACATTAGAACCGGTTATGACTAATTATTCTTACTGACACTGTCAATTATTCCCCCACCCACCACTACATCGCCCTCATAAAACACTGATGTCTGACCGGGAGTAACTGCAAATTGAGGTTTAATGAATTTAACTCGAACGGTATTGGGATCCAGGGGAGTGACCTCAGCCTCAGCTTCTTTATGCGAAGAGCGAATTTTTACGTTTAACGTCATGGGCGCGGTAAGAGTGGGTATGGCTATCCAATTTAGATTGGTTACGCAGAATTCCTGGTGGTAGAGATCGTTCCTTTCTCCAATAACAACGTTGTTGTTAACCGCGTCAATGGCAGTAACGTATACCGGTTTGGCGGAGGAAATTCCCAAACCTTTTCGTTGTCCGATAGTATAATACTGAATGCCTGCGTGACGGCCTTTCACTGTTCCGAATTTATCCACGATATCCCCGGGATTGGCGTTACTCTTAATCACGGAGCAATAGTTACCGGAAATGAAGTTCTGGCTATCAGGTTTTTCTGCCACTGGAAGGGTTAATTCTGTGGCAATCCTTCTTACTTCCATTTTGGTCATACTACCCAATGGAAAAACCAATCGTTGGAGTTGTTTTTGAGATAAGGCTGAAAGAAAATATGACTGGTCTTTACTCAAATCGAAAGCCTTTTTAAGCAAATAACGCCGGGAGGCGGGTTCGAATTGGATTTTGGCATAATGCCCTGAGGCAATATAATCAAACCCCACACCTTGTTCGACTGCCTTATCGATCAGTGCGCCAAACTTTATTTTCAGGTTGCATCTTACACACGGATTGGGAGTTCTGCCAGTCAGGTACTCCGCATTAAAGTAATCCAGGACGGTACTCTGGTATTCATCCGTCAGGTCGACAACCTGGTGACGGATGCCTATCTGCTCGCATACACGCCTGGCGTCTTCAATATCATCATCTTCTTCGGGACCATAACAACCATGATTAGAATGTCCACCGGGAGAATATTCTCCAGCCCAGATTTTCATAGTTACGGCAACTATTGAGAATCCCTGTTTTTTTAGTAGTGCGGCTGCTACTGATGAATCTACTCCGCCACTCATCAGCATCAAGACCTTATTTGAATTCTCCATTTCAACCTGCCTAAATCCCTGCGCTATCTCCAGTCAATTCGAGCCTGAGTTCTCCGGCTACCTGTTCGATTAGTAACTTAATTAAGAACAGTTTCCGCGTTTTTTGTCCGGCGGAAGACAATTCCCTGTTTATTATAGGGCTAAAGTGGGTTTCTAATAAAGGCTGTCAGGTTATGCCTGGAAGCAAAGTGGCCTCTCCCAAGAGTTTTGGTTTGAGAGTATTGAACAGCCATTCAACCGCTTGTTTTTCTTAAAATAATCAGAAATATACCCAAAGATAAAACGCCGCGCAGGTTTTGACGAGTGGGCCTGTGGTAGCTGCCAAATCAGATGGACTATAAGTGGTAATGGAGCGCATAAAAATTCGTTTAAAAATAGTTTCGGGATTCATCAGATTATCGATGAATCCCGATATCAGTTACGAAACCTATTGAGAAAGCCTGATTCACCTTGAGACAGAGGGCTGTCGTCTGGGAAACCTCCGGCGGCTAATTGCGGTTTCTGCAGGTGCCGGATTTGGAGTCCGCTTTGAAGTTCTGCGGACTGAACCGGCGCCGCTGGGTTTGGGAGCTTCAGCGGTATAGTTGAAGCCGGGTATTTTCCGGGTTTCCAGGGGCTTTTTAAATATATGCTCCAGTTCCTTAATCATAGCCCTGTCTTCTCCGGTAACCAAAGTATAAGCCTCGCCGGTGTTGTTAACCCGTCCGGTGCGGCCAATACGGTGGGTATAGGCATCCGCTGTATCCGGCATATCGTAGTTAATTACATGCGAAATGCTCAGAACATCCAGGCCTCTGGCTGCGATATCCGTAGCTACCATTATCTTCAGAGAGCCATCCCTGAAGCCTTCTATGGCTTCCTGACGCCGATTTTGTGTCATATCACCCTGCAAAGAGGCCACTTTGTAACCTGATCTGGCAAGTTGCTCAGCCACCCGGTCAACGCGATGCTTGGTACGTGTGAATACGATTACAGAGTTGGTCTCGGTGGTGCGTAATATTTCCTTTAAGAGGGCGGTTTTAAGGTGGGGTTGAACCGGATACAGAGAATGAGAAATGCTCTCTACCGGCGCGGAATGCTTTATGTTGATGGTTAACGGGTCCCGCAGTACCTCCTGCACCAGACGCCGTATATCTGCCGGCATGGTGGCCGAAAAGAGTAACGTTTGGCGAGGCCTGGTCAGACACCGGACGATATTGCGAATATCGGGCAAGAAACCCATATCGAACATCCGGTCCGCTTCATCGATGATAAGTACTTCTACCAGGGATAAATCTATGGTACCCTTCAAAAGATGGTCCAGCAGACGGCCCGGGCAGGCTACTATAATCTCAACTCCCCTGCCTAAAGCTCTTTTTTGTGGCTCCATGGCAACTCCGCCGTATATTGAGATACAGCGCAATCCCGTATAGCGGGCTAATATATTAATTGTCTCGCAGGTCTGTTCTGCCAGTTCCCGAGTAGGTGATATTATCAGGGCTCGCACCTGTCCCCTGGGAAGGGCGACTAATCGATGCAGTACAGGCAACACAAAAGCGGCAGTTTTACCCGTCCCGGTCTGGGCCAGGCCGATAATATCGCGGCCCTGCATAATGGGCGGTATAGCCTCCTCCTGGATAGGTGTAGGGGAGGTATATCCCTGGGCTTTTACACCGGCCAATATTTTTGGATTTAGATTGAAAGATTCGAAATTCATTAAACTCCTTGGATTTTATTACATGTTTGTTTACATATTTAGTTGAATATTGGGATTTGGGCA
>DATIKD010000154.1:0-9173 GCA_035477965.1 Dehalococcoidales bacterium
CTGGTGAAAACCGGAGTGGGGAGAGAGCCCGGTATCAATGGCGCGATCAAACCCCGATTTGACTCGCAGGTTTCCACTGTAAATATAATCGGAGTAGATGCAATCGATCTGACGCTGGATAAAATCCGGAAATGGGGAGGCAGAGAAATTACTTCCAAATGCCTTATTCCCCAGGTGGGGTGGCTGGCGTATTGTCAGGATTCTGAGGGCAACACTTTTGGCGTCATCCAGAATATTATAGATGATGGATAGTAGCCATCTTGATGCCTTCTACCGCTTAACAGGCCATTCGTACTAATTCTGCCGTTTTTCCGGCTACAAAATGCGCCTCTCATTAAAAGGTCACCCCTTCACTTTTTGCCAGGTAGTGAAGGGGTGATTGGGGAGGAATAAACTGACTAAATCAAAACGCCTGTTAGTTGACTTTGGTTCCAGTTTTGCTGGGAGTTGAGCCGGGAATCGTTCTTCTCTCATTGAAGAGAGGTTTGCGCATGAAAGATGGGATATCCAGTTCCTCTTCAACTTTGAGACTCTTCAGAAGTTTGGTTACAGCTTCATCATCCATGTTGGACAATGAATTAGCATCGGTAAAACCGGTGGCTACCAGGGTAATCTTGATGTTTCGGTCCATCTTCTCATCGCGGCGGACACCGAAGATAATGTTAGCTCCCGGATCAACTGACTGGCGGATAATTTCGGCTGCCTGGTTAACCTCATGCAGTGTCAGGTTGTCGCTGCCCGTCACATTGAAGAGGACGCCCTTGGCGCCTTTAATGCTGACGTCCAGCAGAGGGCTGGCCAGTGCGCTCTTGGCGGCATCTACTGCCCGGCTGGGACCGCTGCCGATACCGACAGACATCCAGGCAGGGCCGGCATCTTTCATAATGGCTCTGACATCGGCGAAATCCAGGTTAATCATACCTGGAACCGTGATAACTTCGGAGATGGCCTGAACACCGTGCCGCAAGCATTCATCCGCCATTCTGAAGGCAGCTTCAATGGAGGTTTGTTTATCGGCCAGGGCCAGCAGCCTGTCGTTGGGGATAATAATCAGGGTATCGCATTTGCTGGCCAGGCGGGCAATACCTTCTTCAGCGTTCCGCATGCGGTGGCGTCCTTCAAATCCGAAGGGTTTAGTAACAATAGCAATGGTTAACGCGCCGCTCTTTTTGGCTATTTCCGCTACTATCGGTATTGAACCGGTACCGGTACCGCCTCCCATTCCGGCGGTAACAAATATCATTTCCGCACCTGAAACCAGTTGGGCCAGTTCGTCACGGTTCTCTTCAGCCGCGCGGGTGCCAGTATTGGGATCACCGCCGGCACCCAGACCTTTAGTCAATCTTTCTCCCAGTTGAAATCTGACCGGGGCCTCCGTGATGGCCAGTGATTGAGCATCCGTGTTCATAGCTATGAATTCTACGCCGCGAATTTCATCCCTTACCATGCGGGTGATCGCATTGCAGCCACCCCCACCCATTCCGATAACCTTGATTTTTGCCGTGCTCTGGATAAAACTTGATTTTGCCATTTTTGCTCTCCTTCCTTTAACAATATTGCTATTTTTCCCTGTATTTTAGTGTTTGAAAATTTTCGAAGTTTAACGTCTCCCCAGCAGTTTTTTAAGACGAGAGACCATGCTAAATATCCGCAAGAAACCCAGGCGCTTGCTTTGCCAGAGAGGAGTTTCTCCGCTTTTAGCTGCCCATAATACCAGGCCAACCGCAGTAGAAAAGCGTGGATCGCGCAAATTCTCGGGAACTCCGGGCAGGTTGAGAGGAGATCCAACCCTGACCGGCAGACGGATCATATCTCTGGCCAGTACATCAATTCCGGAAAGATTGGAGCTCCCACCGGTGAAAACCAGCCCCATGGGAACAAGTTGCTCATATTCGGTTTGCGGCAATTCCAGCATGACCAGTCGGACTATTTCTTCAATACGAGCGCGAACTATATCACACAAGTCCTGATAAGAAACACCGTGACTGTCATGTAACATTTCTTCCGGAGCCTGGCGTTTGCCCTCATAAACCGGCATAACGCTGGCATAGCGCTTTTTCATATCTTCAGCCAGATCAAAAGGCAATCCCAATCCCATCGCTATATCCCGAGTCAATTGGTAGCCGGCGACCGGGATTACAGCGGTATGCCAGATAGAGCCATCGCGGAAAATAGCTACATCAGTGGTCCCGCCGCCGATATCCGCTAAAATAACGCCGGACTGTTTTTCTTCGGCAGTTAATACTGCTTCACTGGAAGCCAGCGGCTCAAGAACCACATCATCAACTTCCACACCCACCGAACGCACGCAGCGAATCACGTTCTGGACAGATGTTACGGCGGTGGTAATAATATGGGTTTCAACGTCCAGGCGCTGGCCATGCATGCCAACCGGATTCTTGACCCCGGTTTGCCCATCCAGAGCATAGCCGCGTGGAATAACGTGTAGAAGGCGACGGTCTTCGGGAACCTTGATATTCTGGGCATTTTTCATGACCCGCTTGAGGTCGTCAGTTCGGACTGTTTTGTCCCCCTTATTAATCGAAATTGCTCCGCGATTATTGACCGAAGTTATATGACGGCCGGTTACTCCGATATAGGCGGACTCAATTTTTCGGCCGCTCATTAATTCCGCTTTACGAACAGAAGACTGGATAGATTGGGCAGCTTCCTTGATATTGACTACCAGCCCTTTATGCATTCCCGTCGATGGGACGCAGCTGGAGCCAATGATCCGAAATTTCCCGTTTTCTTCCACATTGGAAACAATCGTACAAATCTTGGTGGTACCTACATCGATTGCAGTTACCAGACCTTGTTTTTTCATGGCTGCTCCTCACTGTCTATTGCCAGTATTTCTCTAAATATCGCGGGATTTACGGCTGGACTTTCTCTGCAAATGTAAAAACGTCCGGCGCAGTTTCTCCAGCATTGCCGGCTTACCCCAGCCGGTGGCAGGAATTCCCAGGGAACAATTCAGATGCTCCACAGCTTTCTCATATTGCTGGGAAGGTGTTATAAGCCGCTCACAGACCCGTAATTTGGCACTGCGGCTGCGCGGATTCATTTCAGTTTCCGCAAACGATGGGGTAATGATTTTACGGGTGATGATCTTAATATTGGCCTGATGCCCGCAGACACATTTCATGGCCTCGGGCGGACAGAGGCAGTCTTTCGATTCTTTTTGAAAAAAATGCTTGACAATACGGTCTTCCAGAGAGTGGTAGCTGATGACCGCCAGCCTGCCGCCAAAGCCCAGTAAACTGATAGCCTGGCGGAGAGCTGATTCCAGGTTCTCCATCTCATGGTTAACTGCAATGCGCAATGCCTGGAATGTGCGTGTGGCGGGATGTATTTTACCATAGCGCCCGCCGACAGCCGCTTCTACCAGATCTGCCAGTTGGCCGGTTGAATAAACCGGGCGTTTCTGAACCAGATAACGGGCTATCTGACGGCTGTTGATTTCTTCTCCGAAAGTCTTGATGATGCGGGCTATTTCCGCTTCTGAATAGGTGTTAACAATGTCCGCGGCAGTCAAGCGCTGGGCCGGATTAAAACGCATATCCAGAGGAGCATCATACTGGAAACTGAAGCCGCGCCCGCCTTCATCCAGTTGAGGGGAAGACAATCCCAGGTCAAATAAAATTCCGTGAACTGGATAAAAGTCATACTTGAGGCAGATATCTTTCAGATTTACAAAGTTATCATTCACCAGAAGTACTGAATTTTGGAACTGGTTTAAACGCCGGTTGGCCCGGATCAGGGCTTCAGGGTCGGCATCGATTCCCATTAGCTGGCCGCCGGGATGACTGTATTCCAGAATTGCCTGGGCATGACCGCCGCCACCCAGCGTGCAGTCAATATAACGCCCGCCAGGTTGAACTGCCAGCAGTTCAATTACTTCCCTGGCCAGTACCGGGATATGAGAGGCAGTCAGGATGGTATTCATTGACGGTTCTCCATGGTCTCAATTGTCTGCCAGGATTCTTCCTGACTGTTTATTTTTTCCTGTTGCCACTGCTGTGAATTCCAGAGTTCCATGTAAGTGTTAACACCGATAATTACCACTTCATCACCCAGATTGGCATAATTCTTAAGCTGAGCTGGCAAATTGACTCGTCCCTGTGCATCCATTTCCGCATTAAAAGAGGTGGCAAAGAGAGCTCGGTTTAATTTTCTCATTTTGGAGGATATCAACGGCCCGCTGGTCAGAGACTCAGCCATTTTGTTCCAAATGGAAAGAGGATAGATGGCGATACATCTATCGGCGCCGGGGCACAGCACCACACCCTTTTCTTTTACCTCATCAGTTCTGAATCTGGGAGGAATCGGTACTCTGCCTTTTTCATCCACCCGGTAAGCGAATTCGCCGATGAACATGGGATTTTTCACCACCATTACCCACTTTTTACCATGATACCACACTTACCAATTTTGTCAATAGTTTTTTCATGGAATTTAGAGCCCAATTTTGGAATATTCAGGGTAAATTTTGGCGGTCTTTTTCTTCCAGGCTGGAAATGTGTATCCGGGCTGGTCTGCGGATGATTCCAAATTTGCCTTTGTAGTACCAAAGTACCCTGCCCGGTAACGAGTGGGGACTTGTGGGTAGCCTAAAACAGGCTGAAGCTTAAACCTTAATTCCATAATAAGAACAGAAGTTCTTATCATGGAATTTATAGAATTTCGGAATTTTTTAGTATTTCGCTTTAGTCCGAATATAATTTGCACCAAACATGGCAGCAAACTATTTAAAATTCCTCTCTGGATCCATGCCTTAACCTGTATTTAACAACTGCCGGTAATTTCCGGGAATGGAAGCAATCACGAATATAAATACCAGTTAGCTGAAAATTCCAATGAATAAGTATTATTATTCTGCCATAACTTCGTTATTAACTTGAAATTGAGCGTGAATACTAAACTACAAGGCAGGAGAGTCCTTAAACCTCCAGCGAAAGTGAGAATTTTTGGCGTCGAGCTGGCATTTATGGTAAAATATAATGTTTTGATGCTTGCAAGAGGGTTTAATGCTTAATTTTGGTATTTTGACAATCAGTGATAAGGGTTCACGGGGTGAACGTTATGACGGCAGCGGAGCGGCGATACAGGACCGGGTGGTTTTGCTGGGCGGCCGGGTGGTCCGTTATGACATCATTCCGGATGAAGTGGATATCATAAGCCGTCGTTTGATAGAGTGGGCTGATGCCGGAGACGTGGATGTCATACTCACCACCGGAGGAACCGGTTTAGGTGCGCGTGATGTCACGCCGGAAGCTACCGCACCCATTTTGGATAAGTTGGTACCCGGCATTGCCGAGATCATGCGTATGGAAACCTTTGGCAAGACGCCTACTTCGATATTGAGCCGGGCAGTGGCCGGAGTCAGGAAAAAGTGTTTGATAGTCAATCTACCCGGCAGTCCCAACGGGGTGCGCGAATGCATGGAGGTGATACTAACCCCGATAACACATGCAGTGGAGATTATCAGCGGCAAAGTAACCGAGCATTCTTCAGATAATGTTAAGAGCTAGCTGAAGTGCGCATAGATATATTCAGCCTGTTTCCGGAAATGTTTTTCAGTCCCCTGGACAGTAGTATTTTAAAAAGAGCCGCTTCCCAGGGTTTGGTGCACTTTAATATCCATAATATCAGAGACTATACTCATGACCGTCATCATACCGCGGACGATTATGCCTACGGCGGCGGAGCCGGAATGGTGATGAAGGCTGAACCGGTTTTTGAGGCGGTAGAAACAGTTTTGAGCAGGGCCTCCGGCATGACAGGTCAAAAACCACCTGTTATATTAATGACACCCCAGGGGCGCCAGTTCAATCAGGAGATAGCCCAGGAACTCAGTACTCAGCCCTGGCTTATGATGATTTGCGGGCATTATGAAGGCATTGATGAGCGTATCCGTGAACATCTGGCAACTGATGAAATCAGCCTGGGAGATTATATTCTGACAGGCGGAGAACTGGCGGCTATGGTGATATCGGATGCAGTTGTCAGACTGATCCCTGCTGTATTAGGCTCGGAAGAATCCTTAGTTTCTGAATCTTTTACCGGCGGATTGCTGGAATACCCGCAATATACACGGCCGGAAGTTTATCGAGGCTGGCGGGTGCCTGAAGTGCTTCTTTCCGGTAACCATGCCGAAATTGCCAAATGGAGGAGAGAACAAGCTATCCGCCGCACGGCTGAACGTCGTCCGGAATTACTGGAAAAAGCGGGTTTAACCATTCCTGAAAAGAATATGTTCCGGACCAGGAGCCGGCAGACAGATTAAACGCCATATTTTCTGCTTTTTGCTTTAAAATAAAAGGCCATTAACAAAAACGGGGTTCAGGGCTGCATGGAGTCAGGCCAGACGCCTGAATCTGGAGTATTTAGACAAATTGTATTATTATTAATCTGGCTATAAATTTAGGGGGTATATTTCATGAATATCAAGGATGTAGTAGAAGTCAAAGCTAATCCGAAGATTCCGGCACTGGCAGCCGGAGATACGGTGAGAGTAAGACAAAAAGTTGTAGAAGGCGAAAAGACTCGTATCCAGGTTTATCAGGGTGTGATTATCCGCATCCATAATGCCGGACCGGGTACCAATTTTACAGTCAGGAAAGTAGCTTCGGGCGTGGGTGTAGAACGCACCTTTCCCATTTATTCTCCCATGATTGACGGGGTGGAAGTGGTCAGACACGGTAAAGTCCGCCGCGCCAAGTTATACTATCTGCGCGGTTTAAGCGCTCGCGCTTCTCGTATCAAAGAGAAACGTTTTGAGAAACTGGGTGATGAAATTAAACCGACCGGCCCAACGGCAGAGGAAGCTTCATTGGCATCTGCTGCTGCAATTGCCGCTGAGAATCCGGCTGCTCCGGCCGCTGAATCTCCAAAACCCGAAACTAAATAACGAGCATAAACCCTTAGTAGTGGTCTGAAGTCCGAAACAAAAAAGATGCCCGGAAGTGAAATAGTCCGTTTTGGTATTTTCCCGGTCAGGCATAGTGATTGTTTCGGATTTTCGTTATTTCAGCCTGATGTCGGTGCCGTAACCCAAAAAGAATAATGGCCTGGCAGGAAAATGAATGCCTTACGCAGAAGTCAGCGTTAATTCACCCATAGGCCGTGGCCGGACTTTCAGCTACAGTGTACCGGATGCTTTCAATCTGGCAATCGGTCAGGCAGTATGGGTGCCTTTTGGCGCCAAAACTTTGCAGGGGATAGTGATTGAGCTTACAGACAAGCCTTCGGTTGAAAAGGTCAAGGAAATAACTGGCCTGATAGACTCTCAACCCATTCTCTCTCCTTTGCAGGTGGAATTAGCTTGCTGGATAAGCCGTTTTTATCTGACTCCCCTTTTTGAAGCAGTGGCTTTGATGCTGCCGCCAGGGTTCAAGCGCCGCATAATTACTTTCTTGAGGCCGACCGGCATTTCGCCAACCGGTGGGCCGGAATTACAGCCTTATCTGGAATTTTTAGCGGAGCGTCCGAAAACTGATCTGAAGCTGGTAGAAAAACAATTTGGAAAGATAAAATCCCGCAAAGCGGTCGCCCAGCTCTTGTACGAAAAACTGGTCGAAAGAGTCTATGAACTGGAAAAAGAGCGCATAAAGCCCAAACTAGTAGACTATGTGAGACTAAATATGCCCCTGCCGGAGGCTGAACGGAAACTGTCCGAGGTCAGCCAGAGGTACCCTAAGCAAGCCGCACTGATGGATTACTTAATCCAACATCCACAGCCCATCAGATCAACCGAATTGAAGGATAAAAGCGGGTGTTCACTTGCCAGCCTTAAGTCTTTGATAGAAAAGGGATGGGTCAAGACCGAACAGGTCAGATTCAGGCGAGACCCTCTGGCCGGCCGCCTGGTGAATCCGGATCACCCTCTGACCTTAACATCTGCTCAGGAAGCGGTCTTTCAGCCGATCCGCAGGTCGTTATCCTCAACCCCTTTACAGCCATCACCGGTGTTTCTGCTTTTTGGAGTTACCGGCAGTGGGAAAACGGAAGTTTACCTGCAGGCGTTGGGAGAAACCGTTAAAGCGGGAAAAAAAGGGCTGGTGCTGGTTCCCGAAATTTCCCTGACCCCTCAAATGATTGAACGGTTTTTAGCCAGATTCCCCGGCAGAGTGGCTGTTTTACACAGCGGATTAACTTTGGGGCAGCAATTCGATGAATGGTGGCGGATCAGGAAGGGTGAATTTGATGTTGTCATCGGGCCGCGCAGCGCACTGTTCGCTCCTCAACCTGACCTGGGTTTGATTATTCTGGATGAGGAGCATGAATGGACCTATAAGCAAGAGGATTCTCCGCGCTATCACGCCCGCGAAACAGCCGTGAAACTGGGTGAACTGACCCAGGCCGTGCTGGTATTGGGCAGTGCCACTCCGGATATTGAAAGCTACTACCGGGCTCAGTCCGGGCGATTTAAATTATTGAAACTGCCGGAGCGCGTTACCCCTCAGCAAGGTAGTGTCCTGCCTGAAGTAGAAGTAGTAGATTTAAAAGCTGAGCTTAAAGCCCGCAACCTGAGTCTTTTCAGCCGTTCACTGCATAAGGCGATTTCTGAAGCGCTGGATAAGCAGGAGCAAATTATCCTTTTTTTGAACCGGAGGGGGGGAGCCAGTTTTATTGAATGTCGCCATTGCGGACTGGTTATCCGCTGCCGGCGTTGTGATAATACAATGAGTTACCATTTCAGCTCAGAAATCCTTTTGTGCCACCGCTGTAACAACCGCACCCCAGTACCCCAGTCCTGTCCGCGCTGTGGTTCCAAACAAATAAAATATCTGGGAGCAGGGACAGAAAAGCTGGAGCAAGAAACTGCCAGGTTGTTTCCACTGGCGAGAATATTGCGCTGGGACAGTGATGTTCTCCGCGAAGGGGGTAAAAGCCATCAATCCATTTATCAAAAATTCCAGGCCGGGGAGGCGGATATTTTGATTGGCACACAGATTATTGCCAAGGGGTTGGATTTCCCACGGGTAACCCTGGTGGGCGTGGCAAGTGCCGATGTTTCCTTGAATTTGCCTGATTTTCGGGCAGGAGAACGGACTTTTCAACTGCTGTGCCAGGTAGCCGGCAGGGCTGGCAGGGGTGCCGCCGGAGGAAAGGTGATCATCCAGACTTATTCACCGGACCACTATGCCATACAGGCTGCGGCCGGGCAT
>DATIKD010000155.1:0-5871 GCA_035477965.1 Dehalococcoidales bacterium
CGCATAATCGGCGGCATTGCTACCTGCGATAAAGCCGGTAACAGCCGCTGATTGAACACCTAAACCGCCTTGCCTCCCCCCGCCGCCTGACCAACTGTTACTGGAAGCACCCCCGGCTGCGTAGAGACCTTGCAGTGAGCTGCGGCCCTGGGTATCAATGCGGAGGCCTCCTCCGCTGTACAGATAACGCGGCCACATTTCCAATCTTTCCTTTTGGGGATCTATTCCGGCTTTTTCTTTCAACAATTTAACGGTATCGTTTCCCATCAAGTGGGATAATTCTTCTTTGACATCATCTGCCAGACCGGCAATTTCCTTTAAGCTTAATTTGGTTAAATTAAGATAAATAGGGCCTAAACCGGCTTGCACTTCTTTTTGCATGGCATCGATAACTCTTGGATCAAAAGTATAAACAGGTTGAATATTAACCATTAAATCCGGGAAGTATTTACCCATTATTTTTTCGCCCCGGGCATTTTCCAGGTAAAGGTAATAATGGATACCCATCAACTCTTTACCCAGCATTTTGATTCCCCAGACATAACTGCTGCTAAATTCAGCATTAATCAGTTCAGCCCCTGCCCGGAAACCCATTGCCTGCCCTTCGCCCAGCACTGAAGAGTAGGTTTTTTCATGCATATATCCACAATTACCCGTGGCCAGCACGGTTGCTTTAGCCTTAAATATATAGGTTTTGCCATCTGCCAGTCCCAACCCAACAGCCCCAACTACTTTATTACCTGATTTCAGCAAATCAATCACAAAAATTTTGTCCATCAACCTGACACCCCGGCTCAGGGCTGTTTTTTTCAGGGCTACAAGCGATTTTGGGGCATCAAAGAGAGTAACATAGATATTGGGTCCCCAGTTCAGTATCTCTATTTCCTGGTTCTTTATGAGAAATGTTATTCCCATTTCAGCCAGTTCATGAGTAACCGGATGCATGGATTTGCCGAACAATAAAGTCCAGTCCTGATTATTAAAATACAGGCTATCTCTGGTCACTTTTTCAGCCCATTTTTCAGCGTAGTCCGGATAAACATAGGCCAGAATACCACCGCCAATGGGAACCTGCCCGCTCCAACCGATTCCGCATTTATCAACCATGAGAACATCAACCTTTTTTTCCGCAGCCTTCAAAGCTGCGCACATACCGGCTCCGCCGGCGCCCAGAATGAGAACATCGGTGTTAATAACCTGAACTGGACTTTGAATATTTTTCATTTTCATTCCTCACGCTTTTTTCATCGAATTTCAGGCTAATAGGGGGAGACCATTTCACCTCGGCCACGTTCAGGTGAGACATCAAAACAGCCCTGGGGACAGAAAGATTCACATCCCCAGCAGGCGATGCAATCTTTGGGATATTGGACTACAGCCTTTTTGGCAGCACTATCCAGACGCAGAACATCCATCGGACAGGCAGCCACACATATTCCGCAACCGGTGCACTTTTCGACCATAAATTTTCGAATTGCCATAGGTTGTTTCTCCTTGTTTTCTTTGAAAATAAATAGTGGTGATTAGAGTTAATGATATCTGCCATAAACACCAGTGTCAAGGAAAGCGGCTATTGACAAAAAATAGCGCGAACGATTAAGATTGGCTTCATTGAGTGTAATAAACGAGGAGTGTGATTGATGGGAGATTTGTTAAAAGGAAAAGTGGCGATTGTAACGGGCTCCGGCCAGGGAATTGGGCGAGGAATTGCTATTGGTTTGGCCAGAGAAGGGGCTTGTGTGGTAACCAACAATCGAAAACCTGAATCCACCGGTTATGCTCTGTTGCAAGAGGCTCAACTTAAAGCTCTGACCGCAGAACAGCGAGCCTGGATTGCAAAGCAACAAAAAGAACTTGACGGGGATGCGGAGACAACCGCAGCCGCAATCCGCCAGGAAGGAGGAAAAGCCTCTTCATTCTTTGGAGATGTGGCTGATTTCAATACTGCCGCCAGGCTGGTACAGAAGACCATAGATACCTATGGACGTATTGATATTCTTATCAATAATGCCGGGACTTTTCGCTTTTGTCCGATCGAGGAAATGACCGAAGAAATATGGAATCACGTCTTTAATGTCAAGCCCAGAGCCTATTTTAATTGTATCCGGCATGTGCTGCCTCATATGTTGAAACAAAAATGGGGACGCATTCTGAATTGCACTTCCAAAGCCTGGGCAGGCGATCCCTTAAAACATGCCCACTATGCGGCAGCTAATGCAGCAGTAGTGGGGTTGACCAGAGCAGTTGCAAATGAATTATATCATCGCGGGGTTATGTGCAACGCATTTTCGCCCTGGGCCAGGACGAGAGCTTCCTTCGAACTGGCGGCCTATGCTATGGCCAGTCAACCGGGAAACCAGGATGTATATAAACGTAATGTTGAAATGTACGAAAAAACGCCTCCGCCCGAATACCTGGGTCCCATAATGGCCTACCTTTCATCTGATCTGGCACAGGGAATCAGTGGTACCATTTTCAATGTGGGAGGCAATTCAATCGGTATCCATGAAGAACCGATTATCAAAACTGCCATTACCAAACCGGGTGAACCATGGACCATCGACGAACTGAAGAGACTTCTCCCCACCAGTATTCTTATGGGTTACCATAGCCGGGCGGAAAAACCCAGGTAATAAATAAAGACTGTCTGAAATAACCAGGGTGTTGCCGAAAACAAAACTCAAGGCCAGAAGAAACAGGTAAAAAAAAGAAAGAGCGTTCAAAAGCCGAACGCTCTTTCTTTAATGAACCAGACTTATTACTTTACATAACCTTTGGCAACCAGCAGTTCCGCGGTTAAAATGGAACCGCCGGCAGCGCCTCGAACGGTATTATGATGTAAACCGGTAAACCTTAAATCAAAAACATTACATTTTCTGATGCGTCCAACCGTAATTGCCATGCCGTTTCCGGCGTCACGGTCTTTCTGAGGCTGAGGTCTTTCGTTTTCATCTCGGTAGTTAATCGCCGGAATTGGGGCTGAGGGTAATTTTAGTTCCTGCGGTTCGGCCTGAAAATCCTTCCAGATTTTGATTATTTCAGCCTTATCCGGGATCTTACCCGTGAATTGTACACTAACACAGGCAGTGTGGCCGTCAGTTACAGGGACGCGATTGCAATGCGCTGAAATCTTGATTTTATCGTTGGGCACAATTTTCCCATTTTTAATCGCACCGAAAATTTTAAGTGGTTCCACTTCCGATTTTTCTTCTTCGCCGTTAATATATGGAATAATATTGTCAATCATATCAATCGAAGCGGGACCAGGATAGCCCGCACCGGACACAGCCTGTAACGTGGTGACCATCATCTTGTCAATTGCAAATCCGGCTTTCATCAAAGCATATAAAGGAATCATGAAACTCTGGATGCTGCAATTAGGTTTGACTACTAAAAATCCTTTGTTCCAACCCCGTTTTTTCTGCTGTACTGGTATAATCTCAAGATGCTCAGGGTTAATTTCAGGTATCATTACCGGGACATCTTCAGTACCGCGATAGGCCGAGTTATTGGAAACTACGGCAAAACCTTTTGCCGCATATTCAGCCTCAACCGCCAGAATTGATTGTTTATCCATCTCAACAGCCGAAAAGACCACCTGACATTTGCCCACGGCTCTATCAACCTGGCTGGCATCTTCAACGGTAATATCCGCGAATTTAGACGGTAAATTCTCGCGCATGTGCCAGCGTCCGGCGATAGCTTCCTTATAGGTTTTGCCGGCTGAACTGGGAGAAGCGGCCAGGTAAACGACATCAAACCAGGGGTGATGGTTAAGCAGGCGAAGATAGTTTTGCCCCACCATTCCGGTAGCTCCAAGTACACCAACAGGGATTTTTTTGTTCATCTAGTTCTCCAAATATAAGATTGTTAATACGATTATTATAACAAATTTTAGCGGAGAGAACAGATGGACCGGAATGGTACTAAATCAAGGCGGATAAACCTGCAGTTCATATCTCAGTAAAAAGGGCTAGAAACGTAAAATAGCTCTCCTGGCGATACCCCAAAATATCGACCGCCAGTACTTGTTTAACAGACGCTCGTCCTCCTGGACAAGGTATTTAGTCCGGCTGTAGCGTGTAGTATGGAATAATTGGGTTAAGTAGGATATCTCCTGGCCATGCTTCGGCAGTTTTTCGGCAAGGCTATTGGCATAATCCTGGGCGGTCTGATTGGCCTGAAACGAAACACCAATTGAAGGAGACAAGAAATGAATTCTGGCCATAATTCCCGAAATCAGGTCCTTTCTTCTCATTTTGCGTTGCCAGATTCTGGAAAGCCATAGCATCCCGACCAGTAGTACCATCACCACTACCACTGGCACAACCGCTCTAGAGGCAGTGAAATCACTGGGTATATTTGCATTTGGGGTCCCCGACGCCAGGTCAGGCGGAGGAAATATGGCTAAATAATCAGGAAAATCCTCTAAAGCGGCGGTAGATAATCCGGGCAGAAAGCCCTCCGTATCTTCCGGGATTATTCCGCTTTCAACCGCACCGGGGGTAACTTCAAATTCAATCCATCCATAGCCCGGGAAGTATACTTCTATCCAGGCGTGATAGTTTTTAGCCAAAACCACGAAAGTATTGCGGGATTTATCGACGTATTGAGGTATGAACCCGGTGCAAAAACGGGCCGGAACACCCACAGTGCGTAACATCACTACGGCAGAGGAAGCAAAATTAGTGCAGTTGCCGGCTCCTTGCACAAAGAGGAAATCAGCCACACCATCCTGGTTTTCCTGTGGAAAAGTACCTTCCGGGACATATTTCATCTGGGATATATGCTTAACCACCGCGGATACTTTGTCATATTCGGTCCTTTGATCGCGAATGACATTGCGGCTTAACCGCACGATTGATTGGGGGAGATCCGCCGGCAATTGCAGGTATTGCCTGGTTATCCAGGCAGGATAGTTCGCCCCGGCGTTTTTTAATTGGTCAATGGTGGGTTTAATTATTTCACTATTAACTACATAACTGTCATCTACCTGGTAGGTATGTGTCGTACTGACTGAAACCAGATTATCATCCGGAAAGACGTTAACATCCGGATTTTCCCTTTCGTGATAGTTGATTATGGTTGGAATATTTGCAAATAGATATTTTCCCGATGTAATCACAACATCGGTCCGGATTTTGTTAGTGACGGTATAACTTATATTATATTTCTCGGCTGGAGTAATACTCGGGGGTTGGCTTTCTCCCGAGCCCATCACCATACTCTCGTAAGGGCTATTCGACCATCCCCAGGAATTATATACATCGAAGCGCCGTGTCCGCCAGTAATTGGGAACACCGGTGGATGTGATATGAAACTGGACTTCATCACCCAAATTCGGCCGGCTGGAAAACCTTAACTCTTGCTGTTCTCTGCTCTTGACTACAACGTCTTTGGCCCCGATAGCCATAAAAATATTAAATCTCAGATGGTCCAACTGAAGGGCGGATCCGGCACTAACTTCATAAAAGGTCCGCAATCTTTTTGACTTGATATCCGGACCAATGCTGGTGAGAAGGACCAGAGCGCCTCCAAATACAGCCAGTATTACAACCGCCCAGACATACATGCGAAAATTAAGACGGAACAACCGGGGTTTTAGTTGTTGCTGTTTGATGAAATTATCAAAACCGAGCAAGAAAAGCGAGATCAACAAATAGAGATAAAAATAGTAGTAATGGGCTTTAGTCAAAAATGCCAGATTTACCAGGATAATTATCATACCGAAGAAGAGGGGTATCCAGATACTTTTTCTTTTCAGGAATCGCCATGTTCCAAAGAAGCCCCAGAACCAGGTTACCAGTATAAGAAATATTGAGAAGAAGAGGCTGTTTTCATTCGGAGTGGTACTGGTTAAGGTTTTAGCCC
>DATIKD010000156.1:0-5772 GCA_035477965.1 Dehalococcoidales bacterium
TGATTTTATTACCGAATAATAAAAATATTATTATGACTGCCAAACAGGTGCATGGACTGACTAAGAAAAAGGTTCATGTTTTACCCTCTAAAACTGTGCCGCAGGGAGTGGCGGCAATTCTGGCTTTCGATTATGAAGCTGATATTGAAACGAACTTGGGGACCATGGAAAAGGCCTGCAAATCAGTGCGCTCAGTTGAAATTACACGGGCCATTCGTACCACCAAATTCGAAGATATGCGTATTCGCAAGAATCAGGCGATCGGACTGCTGGATACCGACCTTGTCGCAGTAGCCAATACCGCACCGGAGGTCTTAAATAAAGTCCTGGGAGTACTGGACCTTGATGATTCAGAAATTATGACCGTTTATTATGGACAGGGAGTAAAAAAGGAAGATGCGGATGCGATGGCGGCTGCTATCCGCGAAGAGTATTCGAATTTGCAGGTAGAAGTGGTGAAGGGCGATCAGCCTCATTACGAATATATTATATCCATAGAATAAAAAATAAGGAGAGAGGAGCTACTATGACCGTAAGAATCGTGACTGATAGCATGGCGGACGTACCCGAAGAACTTTGCAAGAAACTCAAGATAACTGTTGTCCCGGTTAATGTTCTTTTCGGCACGGAGACCTACAAGGACGGTGTTGATCTCACCAGCGAGCAGTTTTATGCCAAACTGGTAGCCAGTAAAGCCCTTCCAACTACTGCAGTCCCGTCTCTGGCTGTTTTTACGGCCGTATATGAAAAATTGGCTCAGGAAGCGGATGAAATCCTGTTTCTGGCCATCTCTCATAAATTAAGCGCCACCTATAATACAGCCGCCAAAGCAGCCGAAATGATGAAAACAAAAGCTCGAATCGAAGTAATCGACACCCTACACGTCATCATGGGCGAGGGGATTCTGGCTATCCGTGCGGCTGAAGCAGCCCAGAAAGGAGCCAAACTGGTTGAAATCGTTCAACAGGTTAAGAAGGACATTCCCCGTATAGAAGAAAGGATGTGTTTTGATACTCTGGAATATTTGAAGAAAGGCGGCCGAATTGGCGCCGGACAGGCCTTCCTGGGCTCAATTCTAAAGATTAACCCAGTCCTGGGTTTGAAGGACGGCGAAGTATTCCCGGTCTCACGCGAGCGGTCACGCACCAAAGCAATTGATGCACTATTCAAATTTGCTGCCGATTTTAAAAACGTTGAGGCGATTGCGGTGGAATATGCGACCACTCCCGATGAGGCCAATAAACTGGCTGAGAGGTTGCAAGCCAAATTTCCAGGTAAACCTATCTATCGCTCCAGAGTGGGTGCGGTGATGGGAGCCCATGTAGGTCCCAGCGTTATAGCGGTCACGGTGCTTGGGGACCGTTAATATTGTCTTTGTCTTAGCCAAATAATGGGATAACCGGTTTTGCGTTACAATCCTGGTTCCGACCAGTTAGAGTAGGGCAAAACCGGTTGTTCTATGAAGGACAATCGTGTTAAGCATTGCAGTTTATTGCAAGCTTTTCTGAGTCAGCTTAGTCCGTGTACCGGGAGTCAGATTTTGACTATAAGCCAGGAATTCATTCACAAAGCTCTTGAACTGGAAATCAAAAAGAATTGTCAGGATACCGCTGTAATTGGTGGTCTGGACAGGCTTCTACAGAACTGGTTGTCTCAGATGAACTCTGAGCCGGATAAAGGTTTATACCGCAGGATACTCAAAATATGGCCTTCCGGCCAAAGCTATGCCTCTTTAACAGTCACTCAGCGTCAGTCCGTGGTAAATGGTCTGCTCAAGGCTATTTCTGAAAAATCCGGAGCAGACTCTCGCCGACCAGCAGGAGGAAATGCGGGAGAAATTGGAGTCAGCGTTTCTGTCCCGATTAAAAAAGTAACAGCAGCCAGCCGTAATGGGTCCGCTTCAATAAAAGCTCTTCCGCAGGCGCTGGATGAACCGGTGACTAAGGTCAAGGGCATCAGCGAGGTTTTAAGTAAAAAGTTTGCCAAACTAGGTGTGCAAACCGTGCGGGACCTGCTTTACTACTTTCCTCACCGGCATATTGACTACAGTCAGCGGGCTTTTGTAAGTAGTCTAAAAATCGGACAGGAAAATACCATTGTCGCCAACGTCTGGGAATCCAGGGAAGTCCAGCTCGGAACAAGGCGTTCGGCTGAAGCTACGGTAGGCGATGAAACCGGTAACGTCAGAGTCATCTGGTTTAATCAGCCCTATATGGCGCGTTCAATCAGAGCCGGAGCCAGGATAATTATCAGCGGCAAAGTTTCGGTTTTTTCCGGCAGGCCGGTTTTTGAATCGCCCGAGTGGGAGCCTTATGAGGACAAAGATCTGGTACATACCGGCCGCATGGTGCCGGTCTATCCACTGACTGAAGGTTTAAGCCAGCGTCAAATCCGGCGGATTATCAAGCCGGCCCTGGATTTGTGGTGCGGACAGGTAGTCGACTTTTTACCTGCGGCCGTTCGTGCAAGGCAGAATTTGGTGGCTTTGCCGGCGGCTATTATTCAACAACACTATCCCGAGAATGAAGCGAAAAAAGCCGAATCACGGCGGCGTCTGGCATTTGATGAGTTGTTTTTGCTGCAACTGGGGGTAATGTCCCGCAAACGCCAGTGGCAGGAAAGTCAGGCCGGTATTTCAATCCGAACTACCCGACCTGAATTACAAACTTTCCTGACCTCTTTGCCTTTCCAACTTACCGGGGCTCAGCGCAAAGCTCTGGAAGAAATAATGGGAGACCTGCAAAAAGTGCAACCCATGTCCCGTCTTCTGCAGGGCGATGTTGGCAGCGGTAAGACAGTGGTGGCGGCTGCGGCTTTGATTTTAACTGTGGCCGATGGCTATCAGGGAGCTATGATGGCCCCCACCGAAATACTGGCTGAACAGCACTGGATTACCATCCGCAAAGTCCTTTCAGCAGTTGGCACACTAGTATTGGAAGAAGATATCTGCCGGGTTAACGGATTTTTACCTCAGACTATAAATATCGCCCTGCTTAAAGGTGACATGGGGGCTGAAAAGAAACGGCGAATCGCTCAGGCGATTGCCGGCGGTGAGATTGACATCGCCATTGGCACGCACGCTCTGATTCAAAAAAACGTCAAATTTGAAAAATTGGGACTGGTTGTTGTGGATGAACAACACCGCTTCGGAGTTGAACAGCGCTCCGCTCTGCGCCAGAAAGGGGTCAATCCCCATGTCCTGGTAATGACTGCCACACCCATTCCCCGCACCCTGGCTCTCACACTCTACGGCGACCTGGATATATCCGTTATCGACGAACTTCCGCCGGGCCGGCAGACAATTAAAACCAAATGGCTGCGCCCGGAACAAAGGCCAAGCGCTTATGCTTTTATTCGGAAGCAGGTACAGGCTGGACATCAGGCTTTTATTATTTGCCCCCTGGTAGAGGAATCGGATGCCATTCAGGCCAGGGCGGCGGTAGCTGAGTTTGAAGAGCTGTCCCATGACGTCTTCCCGGACTTGAAACTGGGCCTCCTGCACGGCCGGATGTCTTCCCGCGACAAAGAGGCTGTGATGCAGCAGTTTAACCGCGCTGAACTGGACATTCTGGTTTCGACCCCGGTGGTGGAAGTAGGAATCGATGTACCTAATGCCACGGTCATGCTGATTGAGAGCGCCGATCGCTTCGGACTCTCTCAGATACATCAGTTCCGCGGCCGGGTGGGGAGAGGCAAAGACCAGAGCTACTGCATGCTGATGGCTGAAAATCCAACCGATATCGGCCGCCAGCGCCTGGACCTGATTGAGAAAGTGCATAATGGCTTCTTACTGGCGGAAGAAGACCTTAAATTGAGGGGGCCAGGTGAGTTTTTTGGCACGCGCCAGAGCGGTCTTCCGGACCTTAAGATGGCCAGGTTGACCGATGTTACTTTGCTTGAGATTGCCCGCAATGAAGCCATCCGGCTATTCAAAGAAGATGCACTTCTTAACCACCCGGAAAACCGCCTGCTGGCGGAAAATTTGGCTAAAGTCTGGACGAAGTCCAGCCTTACCGAAACAAGCTGAAACTCTCATTTCTCCGGCCGCGAAACCCCGTTTGAGGGATTTTGTGTCAGGCTGCCGCGCAGCGCAATTAAGTTACCGCCAACAAGTCGCGTTTTCTTTTAATATGATGTATTTAAAAGGAGGAATACGTATGACTGAAAAAGTGGTTAAGGTATATTCCACGCCCAATTGTCCGTGGTGCCGGCGCACCAAACAATTTCTTGAAAACAACAATATCAAATACCAGGACATGAATGTGGCGGAGGACAAAGCCGCGCGCAATGAGATGATAGAAGTGACGCATCAGTTGAGCGTGCCGGCTATTACTATTGACGGGCAGATAATTATCGGTTTTAAAGAAAATGAACTAAAAGAAAAACTGGGAATAAAGTAAATGTTTGATCTGATAATAATTGGCGGCGGCCCGGCCGGAATGACGGCGGCGGTGTATGCAGCCCGCAAGAAAATCAATACCCTGATGCTGGCCAGGGAAATCGGCGGACAGGTAGTATGGACCGGCAAAGTGGAAAATTATATGGGCTACCAGTTCATCGAGGGATTTGAGCTGATGGAAAAATTTGAACAGCAGCTCAAGCAGTTTCCCATCGACCTGCGTTCTGGAGAAGAAGCAGTTTCGGTAAAAAAGACCGCCTTCGGATTTGAGGTGGGAGTTCGTTCAGGGCGAGTTTTTCAATCCAGGGCGTTAATTGTGGCCACCGGAAAAATTCCGCGCCGGTTGAATGTGCCGGGAGAAGAAACTTTAACCGGCCGGGGTGTTAGTTACTGTGCGGTCTGCGACGCTCCGGTCTTTGCCGAGATGGATGTGGCAGTGGTGGGGGGAGGAAACTCAGCACTGGAAGCTATAGATGATTTGTTAAAAATTGCTAGTAAGGTTTATTCTATCAGCGAAAAGGGATTTACCGGCGACGAAGTTTTGATAGACAGGGTCAAAGATAATCCCAAACTGGTTTGTTTTAAATCTCACCAGGTTACGGAGATAGGCGGCCGGGAGAGGGTTGAATCCATCACGTTTAAAAACATTCTGAACGGCGAAAAAACGTTGGCGAGCGTGAGCGGCATATTTGTGGAGATAGGTTTGATCCCTAACTCCAATCTGGTTAAGGACCTGGTGAAAGTGAATAATCTGGATGAAATTGTGATCGACTGCCGGACTGCCACCAGACTTGCCGGTCTTTTTGCGGCGGGTGATGTAACTGACACACCTGAAAAGCAGATAATAATCGCTGCCGGGGAAGGTGCTAAGGCGGCTTTGCAGGCCCAGCGATATTTAAGCCGGCTAACCGTCTAATAACCCGTTTTTAGCTCTCGTCTCCGGCTTCTTCCTGTGACGGCTGGTTATTTTGCTCTTCTGCCCGTCTTTTATTCTCCTGGTCACGCATCCAGCGTTTAATCTCGTTCAGAGCCGGCGGAGAAACATAAATCACCTGTATATCAGACGGGAACTGAACATGATGCCCTTCGCCCATAATCAGGATGCAGGATTCTCCACTCTTGACCAGGGTATCAATTTGACTGGCAATAAAGGTGTTGCGCTGATTGGTAGCGTCGGTGTAATTCTTATAGATTGTTGAAAAAACCTTTTGATTTTGCAGACCGAGGTTTAAACAGCGGCTCCAGTCCATCAACTCCGTGATAATGTCCCCCTGTTCGGCCGCTTCGAAGCGGGCACCCTTTTCAATCCTGGCGCGTATCAGGTTGAGCCCACCGGAATTTATCTCCTCCAGGGCTTTAAGACCGGGATCACC
>DATIKD010000157.1:0-1602 GCA_035477965.1 Dehalococcoidales bacterium
CCTCCGCTGTCCAAAATAGTGCGAGAATCAACCTGGGATGTTACCGCAAAACTGATGCGGCTGGGGAAATTGGCTTTGATCAGACCTGTCACCACATCCACAGATGGGCGCTGAGTGGCTACAATCAAATGGATACCCACCGCCCTGGCTAACTGAGCCAGCCGGCATAAGGTGCGCTCTACCTCTTCCCCGGCGGTCATCATCAGGTCCGCCAGTTCATCTACAACCAAAACCAGATAGGCAAATTTTTCATTTGGCCGGGCTTTATTATAGGCTTCAATATTGCGCGCACGGGCAGAGGCCATTATTTGATAGCGTTTATCCATTTCCTGCGCCATCCAGCGTAAAGATAACAGCGCCCGGTTGGTTTCAACTATAACCGGCGTTGCCAGGTGGGGAAGACTGCTATATGAAGTCAATTCAACCCGCTTGGGATCAATCATTATGAAGCGGACATCACTGGGGGTATTATGCAACAGTAAACAGCAAATAATCGTATGGATACAAACAGTTTTTCCGCTGCCCGTAGCCCCGGCAATTAACAGATGGGGCATCTTTGTCAGGTCACCGACTACGGATTCACCCCCGGCGCCCTTACCCAGAGCCACAGATAGTTTGGTTTTTGCCTGCATTTTTTGAAACACGTTGGATTCAACCACACTGCGCAGGCTAACCACTCCTATATTGGTGTTGGGTACTTCTATTCCAACTACCGATTTGCCGGGGACCGGCGCTTCAATTCGTATACTGGGCGCTGCCAGAGCCAGTGCCAGATCGTTAGCCAGCGAGGTTATCCGGTCAACTTTTACCCGAGTTCTGGCCACCTCTTCAGTTTTAATCTGAACTTCGCCATTTTTATCCTTTTCTTTTATTTCTTTGGTTTTTCGGTCCCAGCCCGGTTCAATTCCAAACTGGGTTACGGTAGGCCCGACGTTGATTTGTACGACTTTAGCTTCAACCCCGTAACTGGCCAGAGCATCTTCAATCAAAGTCGCTTTTTTGGTATTATCCACCTGACTGAATTCCACTTCCGGGGCGTTATCCAGTATCTCCAGCGGCGGCAGTTTCCATCCATCCACTATAACCAGTGTTCCGGCTTCCCCGTACTTTTTCCAGACTTCCATGGCTACCTGCTTCACTTCTTTGGCATTATTGGAAGTTTTACCTGGCTCTTCTTTTTTGGCGGATTCAGCTCCGGCCGTGGTATTGGCGGAGACTGCCGGATTATTAGCCGCCGAAGGGTCTCCCGTTGATACTGGCGGTATTTCACTTCCAACCGCTTTTACATCAGGGGGAGGAGTAACCACAGGCACTTGAGACTGGGGATGGAGCTTTTTCCACAGCCAGTTCTTGGAGCCGGGTACAGGGTACACCGGTTTAGCGTTAGGTTCAGATTTGTATTTAGGGTAGGCGCCGCCTTTACTGTCCGGTTCAGTACCCTGACTTTTTATGGGGGTAGCCAGACCACTTTGAGACCTGGGTGGGGTGTGAATGGCCGCCCCATCCGGACGCCGTTGTGTTTTGGCTGCAATGCCTTCACACACATTTACGGCAAAATGGGAGAACCTTCTTGGAATTATAAAAAAAGTCCCGATGATGACT
>DATIKD010000158.1:0-11219 GCA_035477965.1 Dehalococcoidales bacterium
CGGGCCATGTGATGGGACAGGCCATCGGCCATTATGTCCAGTCACTCGGACTTTGCACCTTTGTATACGGCTCGCTGCCTTCTCCGGAATCAGTTCTAAATATGCTGAAGGCTGTTACCGGATGGGATGTTACCCTGGAGGAAATCCTGAAAGTGGGTAGCCGCATCCATAACCAGCGCCACGCTTTCAATCTGAGGGAAGGACTCAGCCCGTTAAAGTACCGGCATACTGACAGGATGGCCGGACGGCCGGCGCGCTCTGCCGGACCTTTGACCGGCGTGTCTCTGGACGAAGAGGGTATGCTGAAAGAATACTTCCAGGCGATGGATTGGGATATGACCACCGCGAAACCCAGCAAGAAGAGCCTGCTGGAACAGGGTCTGGATGATGTTGCCAAAGACCTCTATAAATAGACCGCATAATTAACCCAAAAAAGGGAGGCTTTTTTCAAGCCTCCCTTTTTTTAGACAAAAACCGGTCTGTGACTACAGCAACCGGACCACCTGGCTCAAAGAATTGATAGTTCTTCCTTCCCAGTGTTCCAAATCTACGCGAAAAACGTCTGAATGCCGCTCTTCAGGAATAAACAATTGGACTGCTTTTAGACCTGCAGCCTCCGCTCCGCTCAACTCCCGGCTGCTGCCATCACCCACATATAAACAATCACCGGCGAGCACTTCCAGTCGGTCAATAGCAATTTGATAAATCCGCGGGTCGGGCTTTTTTATACCCTCCAGACAGGAAAAGACAGCCGCATCAAAATAACCAGCCAGCGAGGTCTTCGACCATTCGGCCGGAGTTTCCGGTGAACAGTCCGTAATCAGACCAGTTTTTAAACCCCGCTTTTTAATATTTTGCAGGACCTCTACTGCCTCCGGACGGGGCAGAAGTGTGGATAAATGATAGTCATAAAAAATTCTGGCCGCTTCTTCAATTTTTGACTCTATTACAGGCAATCCCAGTTTGCGCACAATCTGAATTAACCTGTCTGACAGAGAAGGATATTGCCCCAGAATACTGGCTTTGAAACTACCGTGCCATTCTGTCTGGAATGATTTTAGCGGACAGCCTGCGGCAGATGCCATGCGGCTAATTATCCGATCATAGTCATTGACCCCAAAACTGGGAATCAACGTCCCGAAAAGATCGAATATTACTGCCCGGTATGCCATCGTTTCTCACTTAAACTAAAACCAGGCAGTGCCGAGTATTACCTGGATTTGCACTGCCTGTTTAATATTTGTCTAGATTTATTATCTTTTGTAGGTCCCGTATTCACGAGCCGCCTCCATGACGGCGTGCAGGTTGGCCGGACTGCCTTTATTCATGCTGGCAGCGCCGGTCAGGATATATCCGCCGCCAGGTGCACAGGTTTCAATCAGTCTGCGGCAGGCCGCTTTTACATCCTGGGGTGTGCCGGTCAGCATGACCGAAACCGGTATGTTTCCGGCTATGCAGGCCCTGCCCCCCAGCACTTGTTTGGCTTTCGCCATATCCACCCTTTCAAACCACCAGATGATGGTCCCTTTGCGCATATCTTTAATATAGTCCAGCCGGCGCATATAACTGCCTTCAGCGAACGGCACGGGCACCAGGCCGTCATCAATCAAAGCATTAAGGATCCGCTTGAAAGTTGGCCAGTAAAATTTTTCAAATTGTTTGTCTGACATAAAAACATCATCACCCTTGTGCAAAGGCATCTGTACCAGCGGACAAAGGGTATTTCGGGCAGCATCCAGAGCAGATTTGATGGCAATGGGGGTAATCCGCTCCAGGGATTCGATCAGTACCTCCGGACGCCGGTACATGTCCATGATTGAACCGTTGGTTCCGCGGTGCATATCCGCGATCATATCAAAAGGGGCTCCGCTCATCGAACCGGAGAAGCTGGGGAACCCGTGGCTGAGAGCATATTGATTAATCCTTTGCACTGCCGCTCCCCACTTGACCACTTCGCGGCTGGCTTTAAACAGCGTTTTATAAGCTTCTTGCAGTTCGGGATTGGCAAAAGCCCCCACATAACCCATGGGTATGCCCATCATGGCGGTCAGCGGAGGCAGGTTCTGGAAGGGCTCAAAGACTTTTGCCACTTTGGGCAAAAAGTTGCGCATCCAAAAATCAGATGGATCCCTGATTAACTGAGCATAGTCTTCGGCTTTCATGTATTCGGCTTCGATGAACTGGTAAATGGCGCCGTCCGAAGGCAGACCATGCCCCGGCCATTTATGAAAATTATGGCCGATAATCTCCAGCATTTTAGCCGGAAAAACCAGTCCCGGGCTGGTCGAAGTATCCCCGTCAAAATCGCGAATATATTTTTTCCAGGAACGTTCCATTTCGGCGTAGTTGTACATAGATTTTTCCAGGCTTCCGCCGGAATAAAAAGCAGGGAAAAAGCCGGCCGGCAGGTTTACCGGCACACGGTCAGGCTCTTTCAGCTTAATGGCATCGATTAACCTTTGTACGCGGGCCTTATAATTTTCTTCCGCTTTCCGGCTGACAAACTCTACACCCGGCGGATTTAACCACTTTTTAAAACGTATTTCCCTTTTTTGTGCGGGCGTCATTTCATCCCATTTCTTCTGCTCAACCACAAGAATCCTCTCCTTATTTGATTGAATTGATAAAAACTCTTTAACGCTTCAATTGGGCCAGTTCGGCAGCCACAAAAGATAGCCCCAGTTCATCCAGTTTAGCCGCACTCGGGATGCCTTCCAGAGACCAGCCGCGCAGAGAATAGTAGCTATCCAGGAATTTATCCAGGCTGCGCACTATCTGGCCCTCACCGGCCGCCGCACGGGTATGCAGACTTTCGGTCAACAGCCGGCGCGGTAACGTATCATCCTTGCGGCCAAATCCGTCGCGCACATTGAAAGCCCGTTCCAAATTAAAGATGCGGTGCCCAACCTGTTCCAGGTACTGGTTATCCCCGATTTGCGGAAGACCTCTGGCGGCTACCAGCAGAGACCCATACAGATGAGCATAACCCCAGCCGCCCGTAAAGGTACACTGGATACCGGTCTCTTTCCAGGCAGCGCTGTCCTGATTGAAAATCACCAGGTCGGGATAGTCCTCGGCAAAACGATCGGTTGGGCGCGGAAAAGGGGCACCAAAAATATCCTGCGCGGAATAACCGTAACAATGGCTGGCCCCGATGTTCGCCGTCACATAGTTATAACCGTGAGTTTTGGCGCCGCGCGGCTCATAAGCCGGCAGTTCCAAACCTTTAACATGGATGGCGTAATCGGATGAATTATGTCCCACTGCCTCAGCCGCCCGCCGGGTTCCATCCGCCAGCAGGTTGCCAATTCCTTCACGGAAGGCTATCTTTTTGATCAAATCCACCATGGGGGCATGACTGCCGAAGTTCAGTTCCAAACCGCCGGTATCCTCCCGCGTTATCAGCCCTTTTTCATAAAGTTCATAGGCAAATCCGATGGTGTTGCCGGTGCTGATGGTATCCAGCCCCAGATCATCACACAACTGGTCGGCGGCCACGCTGGCTTCAATACTATCGCTCTCTATCGGGCCGGTAAAAGACCAGATAGATTCATATTCGGGCCCTTCGCTCTTGGCCCCGGCATATGGACCGGCGGGCACAGTATGCACCTTCCCGCAGCGCGCCGGGCAGGCATAACAGCCCATATCACCGGTGCGGAATTTGCGATACTCAGTACCGGCAATTTTAGCCGGCTCAAGCATCTGTCCATATTTGAAATTCCTGACCGGATAAACACCGATTTTGTTAGTGACGTCCTGAGTGGCGGTGGTGCCCCATTCCTTGTGGTTCAGATAACTGGGATTGTCCTTGATCGCCGTAGCCTGCTCTTTGGCCAACCTGGTAAATTCAACCGGATCCGCCAGAAATAACCGGCGTTTGGCGGTAATAGCCACCGCTTTTAGATTTTTGGAACCCATCACCGCACCAGTGCCGCAGCGTCCGGCAGTGCGGCGGTCGCTCACAATGGCCGCAAACCTGACCAGCCTTTCACCGGCCGGACCTATACAGGCCGCCCGGGTATCCTTGCCGTGTTTGGCAGTCAACCATTCCTGCGTGATTTTAGTATCTTTGCCCCAGATTTCGCCGGCGCTTTCAATCCGGCAGTTGTCCTGGCTAATATGCAGATAGGCCGGCTTATCCGCTTTACCCTCCAGAATAATCATTTCAAAACCGGCAAATTTCAACCAGGCTCCAAAGTCAGCCCCGCAAACTGAGCGGGCAAAAGCTCCAGTCAGGGGACTTTTGGTAATTGCCATCCAGCGGGACAAGGCCAGGGCAGAAGTTCCGGCCAGAGGGCCGGTTATCAGAAGTAACTTATTTTCTTCTCCTAAAGGATCGATGCCGGGTTTGATTTCATCCCAGAGATATCGAATGCCGTAACCCCGCCCGCCAATGAAATCTGCCGCAATTTTTTCCGGCACGATCTCATGGCTAATCCTGCCGCTGGTCAGATTTACTCTTAAAATTCTCCCGGTATTGATAGCCATCTGTCTCCTCCCACTCCAATTTTCATTTTTTTAGTATGCCTGGCCCTGGAAAGGGGTGCTTTATCCACCGACCAGGATATCCATTATGTAAAGCTTATCACCCTCGCTCAAACTTTTCTTAAGTATTTCGGGATAGGCATTTACACTATTAACGAAATAACTCAGCTTTTTATTCAGGGTTTTATCAGGCCCGAAAAATACCTCCCGCAGTTGCGGGTACTTCCGGATTACCTGTTCCAGGCAATCCCCTACTGTATTGCCTTCCACCTGAATTTGCCGGATTCCGTTTACCAGTGCCTGAATTGAAGGCGGCAAATAGACTGCAACACTCATCTTTTTCCTCCGTCAGCCGCGTTAACTAACTGCAACATATATGATGTATTATAGGACGCTCGTTTTCAAAAGGTCAAAGCGCCGGCTGTTAAAAATTCTTGAAATGAAACAAATAAGGATGATTAAATTATATTATGCACGACAACAATAATCTGCCCGGATCCAAATCTGACTCAATTGATAAAATTACCGCCGGCGGCATCCTGTTTCTAAACCCAGTTGAGGCCGTGCCTGACATCAAACGCATCACCGCCCGGCTAAAACTCAATGTCTCAAGTCCCCTGCCGGAGTCGAGAATTCGTCAGATACTGGCGACTCTCAGCCAGAAAGCTCAACCCCGGGCGGCCTGCAAGCTCAGCCTCGAAACCGGCAAACTGAACCATTCTCTGAAAATAGACGGTGTTCGCTTCGATGCTCCCTTTCTGAGAGTCAATCTGGCCTCAGCCAAACTCATATTTCCTTTCATGGTCACCGCCGGTGAAGAGCTGGAATCTTTTCAACTCAATACCCGCAATGTGGACGAAGACTATTGCCTGAAAACCATTAAGGAACTGGTGCTGGATGAGGCCTGCCATACTCTGCAGAGAATATTACGGCAAAAATATCACCTGCCCTATCTCTGGTCATTGATTCCCGGAGAATTACAGGCCTGGCCGCTATCCGGCATTAAAAACATTTTCCGTATCGCCACTGACCTCAGCCGCGTGACCGGTATCCGGTTACAGGCGGATTATTCACTTTCTCCGGTGTACTCGCGCTGCGGTTTTTTCTACTATACCGAGACCGAATTTGAAGGCTGCCAGGTTTGCTCCAGGGAACCCTGCATGATGCGTCGGGCTCAATACAATCCTGACCTGGCCAGGCAAAAAGGCCTGAAAATCGGCCGGGTCTGCGGTAAAGATACTGCCTGATATCAGTTTTGCCAGCCGGTTTTTTGCCAGGCCATGCGCAACGCCCGTTATCCTGTTCCCAATGTCATAGTGCTTCAGCCGGGCGATGGCGGATTTCAGTCTGGAGATCATCAGTCAATATGAGCTGCCGGTACCTTTCAGCCAGTTCGGGAAGATCGCCCGGAGTATCTACATCAAAAAGGATGTTGCTGTCTTCAACTTCAATATTCTGCGCCAGACTATCTCGATTTGCCAGACAGGCCTTCAGCCCGCCCTCACCCTGCCAGTCCAGAATAAAAGGTATCAAACCTGCAAAAACCACCGCCGGATGGCCGCGGCGGGAATGGTAACAGGGATAAAGGACTGCGCAGTCAGTTCTTTCTGCTGCCCCACACAGAGACTTAAGCGTGGCTGTACGAACCAGGGGTATATCCACCGGCTGAACGAAAATCGCCCGGTAGTTAGCCTTAATCGCCGCTCTGAGTCCGCATTTAACCGAAGAAAACATGCCCTCGGCAAAATCCGGGTTATCAACGATATTAACTTTAAGATCGCTCACGCTTTCCATAAGAACAGACCTCTGCCATCCAGTCACGAGGTAAACGTCGATCCCAGAATTCAGGTAAAGCTGGATAAGGCGTTGTGTCAGGGTAATCCCATTTAGTTTAAGAACAGGTTTAAAAAAACCCATGCGGCTGGAATAGCCGGCCGCCAGGATGATCACCCCAAAACCGGAATCCGGCATTATTTCGGTTGACTCCGCATTTTGATTAATTCAGCCACGATGCTTACCGCTATATCGGCGGGAGTTTCACCGCCGATTGGCAGGCCAATGGGTGAACTCACTCGATCCAGGTCAGACTGGTTGACTCCTTTTTCACGCAGATTATCATAAATCATATCTCGCTTGCGACGACTGCTAATCATCCCGATATAACCGGCTCCGGTTTTCAGGGACTGCTCCAGCACTTCACGGTCGAATTGATGGCCCCGCGTGAAAATAACAATAAAAGAATCAGCGTCTATTCTTAAACCCTCAAGCGCATTTTGGAAACTGTCAATGACCCTCACTTCATGCGCATTGGGAAACCTTTCGGTGCTGGCAAATTCGGCCCGGTCATCCAGCACAATAACCCGGAAGCCGCATAAAGCGGCAATGTGAGCAGTGGGAACAGCCACATGCCCGGCGCCAAGGCAATAGACTGTTTTCATTTTGCGGATGGGATCAACAATCAGAGTAATTCCGTGTTCTTCAATAATGGTGATCTGATCAACTTTTAAATATGCTTCCCAGGAGAAATCCTTCAAATGGTCTTCAAAGGTGCCGGCTGTAACCATAGGGCCGTCCTGGAGCTGAATGGAACGGGCTATAATATCAATGCCGATGTTCGTCCGGCGAAAGTGTGTGATATAATTGATATTTTGATTGTTCCAGACAGCTTTCTGCCATGCCAAAAAGATTTTCCGGTTTTCCGGCGAGGGGTCGATATAGTCCAGTAAAATTGTGGTTTTACCCCCGCAAATCATCCCCTTGGAAGCCGCATCCCGGCCGTTCATAAAAAAATCCAGCAATTTCGGCTGTCTGTCTGCCAGTACTCGGCGTGACTCTGCCAGACTGGTGGCCTCCAGTAAACTGCCGCCTATGGTGCCAAAACTCCGGCCGTCATCAGCTAACACCATTTTAGTGCCCGTGTGCCGGGGTGAAGATCCATCCAGCAATATGATTGAAGCCAGCACACAGGACGAACCTTTTTCCAACTGGCCGTTAATCATCCTGATCAGGTCGAATTCTTCAATCACAGAATAGTCTCCTTCAACTGGCTATAGAAAAATGCCTCACAGGAAATGTTGGACGCCAATAATACGGGATTTGTCTTAATTATAGTTTTTTTCAGCGGGTTTTCAAAGTCCATCAATTATCCGAAATCCACCATCCAATACCAATGGGTGGATGTACCTTTTTCAACATAAATCCGTAAACTGGCTTGCCTTGCTGATTACCTATCAAGGTTATTTTTAGCCGAAACCTGGATAAATCCCTCAAGGATAAATCCGGGTCTAGTTTGGGCTGTCTGGCGGTTAATATCGATTTGAAAAAGCTGACTAATTAAGTTAAGCTTAATAGCAAATCTTATAAGCCAATCTAACCATTGTTATTTTTCTCAGCCGGAGTTCGCTATCCGGCAAAAAACCCCCCAAGATAACAAATTAACAGGAGGATAATCCGTGACAGAGACCAAGTACTCTCATCTGGTCAAAAATCTGGCATTTCGCAAAGGTTTTGGAGGGGCTAACGCCCGAGAACTGTCTTTTATGAGTGGTCCGGAAATTGCCAATTTTGAGTTCAATTTTTTAATCGGGGTCTATAACACACCCGGTGATTGGGCTCCCAACCGCGGCGCCCACAACCACACCTTTGACGAAATCCTGATCTTTTTCGGGTATGATCCTGAGGATATGAACTATCTGGGTTCAGATATGAGTCTGGCTCTGGGACAGGAATATGAGGTGCATCGTTTCAGTCTTCCCACAGTTGTGCCGGCGCCGAAAGGCCTGGCACATTGCCCCCTGATAACTGAAAAAGTATTTAAACCCTTCGGACATTTCCATCTGGCTCTCAGTGCCGGATATTCCGGCGGTCAGGTTAAGCAGGAGGGCGTCACTGACGGCCGTAAATACGCCAATTATGTAAAAACCCTGAAAGCAGTAAAAGGTCCAGGAGGAGCGGATATCCAACAATCGGTTAGCCTGTCAGGCTCAGAACTGGAAGGCATCAACCTCAATTTTGTCATGAACCTGTATAATAAATCCGGACGCTGGTCGGTTCCTTCCCATGTCCATCGTTACGATGAAGTGCTGGTCTTTTTTGGACACAACACCGATAACCTGGGATATCTGGGAGCTGAAATCAGCATTGAATTGGGTGAAGAGCGGGAAAAGCATACTTTCAGTGTGCCAACGGCCATCGCCGTTCCCATGGGTCTGCCCCATTTCCCGGTAATCTGCCATAAAATAGAAAAACCCTACAGGATGATGCAAATTGGTCTGAGTTCTCAATACCTTAGCCGGCCGCTTTAAAAATCTTAAAAAAAAAGGCCTTCCGTCATTGGAAGGCCTTTTTTTGCCGATAAAAAACTCTACTTTTTAGGTGGAACTGCATTGGTGGGCAGAATGAAGCTGTCTCCCCAACCTTCTTTCATTGTTCCGCAGTTAAGCATAATAGCCATCTCGATAAAGGGTTTACGGACCTCCTTCCAGATTAGCGGACCATGCTTTAGACCTTTGGGAATCCACATGGCGTAACTGGTATCAAACGTTAAAAGGTCATCGCCCAATCCGAATTGCATCGTACCGCCCAGATCCTCCGGTTTCTGCGGATCGCCGCCGATGTGGAGAACTATTTCATCGTATTTATTGTGCACCATGGGTGAAATCGGCGGATTCACGATATCCCAGATCCAGCCAAATTCAATATAATAGTTGGCGATATTAATTTGGGTCTGGCTCATATAGGTCATGGTGGGACTCTGCCTTCCGGCTTTGAAAAAGGCGCCGGACTCGCGCATTGGACTGCGTATAACGTACTGCTCGTAATCAAAATCTTTCTTTTTAACGGGCTGGTTGTTTTTAGCCTCACTTATACCGCTCTTGCCCCAGGCTTTCATCGGATCGCCGGTTCCCAGCATAAAAGCCATCTCAATGTGCGGAAATTCAAATTTTTTCCAGGTCAGAGGTCCATGCGGAGTTCCGGCCGGGATGAAAATGCCGGTGGTGGTGTTGAAGGTGATGGGCTGCCCGCCAATATAAAACTCAATTTCTCCTCCCAGAACCTGAGGAGTTTTGTAGTTACCACCCCAATGCAGCACAATTTCATCAAAATCATGCACGTGCTCCATTATATGCGGGTTGGGTTGGGGATAGTCATAGATCCATCCCAGTTCAATATAATACGGTACACCGGGTACCTGTTTTTCACTCATGTAAGTCATAGTGGGACTTTGTCGCCCTTTTATACCCCGCCCGGCTTCATAAATTGGTTTGCGAACGGCATATTTTTCCCATTGAGATGCTGTCATTATTCCACTCCTGCATATTCTTTTTCTGTAAAAATAGTCCCGTTACTAATATCACACATGATTTTCATATCGGATTGATCCAATTATACACTATTGACACGGGGAATGTAATTATGTATCATTATTGATATAATGAGGCTAAAACCGGTAGGAGCAGGCACCGGGTGATAGGCTCATTAATTTCATCTCCTCCTAAAACCACACTCCGCAGTCGACCGGACGGCTGCGGAGTGTGGTTTTTCGGCAGGCGTTAGCGGGCCAGGATTTAGTGTTTGTGTTCGTGCACAATCGGCGCAGACCCGTCATTGGGCTTGCGGATATACTTGGCGGTTAGAACAATATCCATGAAAACAAGCGGTTTTCCGATTCTTTTAAACTCGAGAGGAGTATGCACCAGGCCTTTGGGAATGTGTACCACACAGGTCTCGGTAATTATCAGTTTTTCCTGGTCCTTGCCGGGGGCTCCCATATACAGCCAGACCTCAGCATCAAACTGATTGACATCCAGCGGGTTGGCTCCCTGGAAAGCCAGATACTGGTCAAAATCATGTGTATGCGGCTCATTAATCATTAAAAAAGGCTCGGTTACACAGAACCAGTCCATGTTGTAACCGGATTTCCATTCCACGCCGGGAATGTGAAAAGACGGTGCTGTCAGGGCCGGATATAGTTTTCTGAAATCGCCCACCGGCCTGATTTTGACATACTGTGAGAATTTGGTTTCATTCATTTGCATCAACCCCCCTTTATATTTTCAATTTCGAACTTATTTATAGACTCCGTACTTTTTGGTAAATTCTATCATCGCCATCAGATTTTCAGCCTTGACTTCATCGGTGGAACCCCTGGGAGACAGGATAAAACCGCCGTCTGGCCCCACTCCATCAATCAACTTCCGACAGTAAGCTTCCACATCCTGGACCGATCCCACCTGCAGTATGGACGCCGGTACATTACCCTTGATACACAGGTGTCCTTTTAATATCTGCCTGGCTTTGAAGATATCAGTGGTGTCCAGGTGAACCAGAATACTCCCCTTCGGCAGGTCCAGCAAATACTCCATACGGGTGATGAAATTGCCTTCAAAAAATATGACCGGAGTGGTGTTGCGGTTGATCAGAAACCAAATCAACTTTTTCAATGTCGGCCAGTAGAAGCGCTCAAAATCCTTGAGGGACATGAAGTCATCTGAACCCCGGGTTAATGGGATAAAGATGCGGGTGTTACCGAATTTGTTGGGGGTCGGCAAAGGCCTCCGCAGGGTGACTTCCAGCAATTTATCGCAGGCGGCCAGCAGATTGTCAGGCTGTCGGTACATATCCATAATCGTCCCCCTCATTCCACGCATGGAATGGGAAATGGCATCGAAGGGGGTCAGCACCATGCCCTGCATATAGGCCGGAAAGCCCATTTTTTCAATCATCTGATTAAT
>DATIKD010000159.1:0-1980 GCA_035477965.1 Dehalococcoidales bacterium
TGCTCCTTTACTACTCATCGGGGCGATGAATCTAAAACCCCAACCTGTCATTCTGGAGCCCCGAGACTGCCTTTTCCCCTGATCGGGGCGATGAATCCATCCCCAAATTGTCTTTCTGGAGCCCCGAGAACGTCTTCATACCTGATCGGGGCGAAGAATCTGGCGGGGATGGGGCTTTAAATAACAAGGCTGCAGGCTATTACGAGGGACGTTTGCCTCCCCTCCGCCGGATGCTTCAGCCTCGCCTTTCGAGGCTTCCGGCATGACAGACGAAAAACACCACCTGAGGCTTCCCTACCCTCCGGCCTGGCGGCTGTTTTATTCGGGATTGTCCTTTTTCTTGAAGAATTTGACGTTGTTGGCGAAATTACTGTAATAATCCGCTTTCAACGCTATGGGATGAAAAAGGACCGGCTTAGTAATCCTTTGAAAGGTCAGCGGAGTATGAATCAACCCCGCCGGGATGTATACCACCGTAGCCTGTTCAATCAGGCATAATTCACCCTCTTCACCCATGAAAAGCTCTACGGTAGCATCAAAATCAAAAATATTTTCCAGATTGCCGCCCAGGAAACAGAGGTACTCATCAAATGGATGTGAATGCGGTATCCGGTCAAATAGCATGGGCTCGTTAATATATCTCCAGGCCATTGCGAAATTGGCCTGTGAACCGAAATGACGGGCGCTGTCTATATAGGCACTGGGAAATGGCATGGGTATTTTGGGCTTGTTTATCAAATCCGGTTCGGTTAAAAAATAGCGGGCATACTTGCTGTCTTTCATTTTTTCTCCTGACATTTCATCCAGCCGGGATCACCGGCAAATCGTTATAGGAAGCGTAGCCAATTTCATAATAAACCATATCTGGTGTCCTCAAAAGGCGAGGCCTCAGCATCCTGGAGTAAGAGTACAACCCCATAGAACACCCTGTTACAACCAGAATGGAAGATTTTAACAAAGTTGTCAATCATTCTGCGCCACTGCTGTCCAAATATTCTTAATCGTCTGATGAAAGAAGTCCGGAACCCCTTCCGGCAAGGGTCTGGGGATGTGCCCCAGATATAATATTCCCCCAGGATTGGGGGACAGGGGGTTGATGATAGTTTTATAAAGAACGCTCAAAATTTCAGGCCTTCCTTATTTTCCCCGTGCCTGGTTTAGCTTTGTTCTTAAAACTTATTTTAGACAAGAGTGATTCTGCGCATAAAAGTAAAACGGGCTCATAAGGTGTATTCTTCATATTCATATTCACAGGGATTGCCCTGAGCCAGATAAATCCGGCGCTCCTGCGGACAACTGATCAGACTAACCAGAGTCTTAATCATCCTGGCGGCAGCGATCGGGTTTTCCGGATCGGGGTGCCGGCAAATAGAATTGGGGTAATTATTATGGTCCTGCAGCAGTTCTTGCATCACTTCCACACTCAGACGTCCATGCAGGACGGACATAAGCTGTAAGAGCCGCTGGCTGCGGATATAAGCGTCCGGCCAGAATTTACCCGCCAGGTCGGTGCTCCTGAATCGTTCGCTTTTAAAATAGTTGGCATGAGTGAGAATCCCTTTTTCAGCATAGGAAACATCCAGATCATCCGCCGTAGTTTCCAGGTTAATGATGTCGCCCTGCGCACTGGTTAACAGGTAATTTTTGGCCGACCTTTTTTCGGCGGTGGCGATTTTACGAATAGCTTCGCTCAGGTTTTGGCTGGTCAGAACTTTTCTTAAAATAATGTGAGTAGGTACTCCACCCTGCGGGTTCAAGGAACTCTGGTTTCTGAGAAGATTCAGGTTCAGGGTAATTCCGGCCGAATTCAAGCCGACCAATCCTAACCCGCCGGCCGGGGCTAACGCCAGAATACCGGGACCTCTGTCCGGTTTTATCTTGAGAAGCACCAGGATGTCCTGCCAGTCTGCCATAAAATCAAAATTTTGTCCGGCTATGACCTGTCCCCCTTTTGCCGCATTTCCATCAAAGGCAAATGAG
>DATIKD010000160.1:0-2726 GCA_035477965.1 Dehalococcoidales bacterium
GGGCCATGGGTGACGACTGGGCCAGTGACGTCCCCACCCCCTCCCACACCTGCGCCACACTCAGCACCGCATCGCCCGCGTTGACCCAGAAATAGAAGATAAAGTTATGCGCCAGGCCGTCCTTCAGCAGATTGTAGATGGTCGCTTTAGTGGTTGAGAAGCAGTCCTGTGTCGTCAGCGTGTTTCCCGGGGCTGCTATGGTGATATCATGCAGCAGGTTGTTGGCGTGCTGCGTGTCCACATAAATGCGGCAGCGCAGTTGCGTACAACCGGCATTGAACGAGTCCACCGTCAGGCTGGAGCGTGTCCCGATGCGCAGAATATCAAACCGTTTGTCTGCGGGCGCCGGAAGCGTCATCGGCACTGTATCCGTACTACTGCCTTCAGATGTTGCACTAATGGTCCAGGTGGTGGATATACGGTTTCCACTGTTGACCAGCCCTGGTGAATAAACTGAATAATCTACCCTTTCTCCACTGTCGGAATGAAATCTGTCCGGCATTTTAGACCCCCTGTCCTTCGTAGTCCACTTGATAAGTGGCCGCACCAGTGCCGTTTATCACCTGCAGCTCCAGTCGCTGCCATTGCCGGTCATAATGAAACTGCGCCGTTTCCCCGCTTAACAGCGTGGTTTCCGCCACCAGCTCTTTGGCTATCCCGCCGCCCGCATATCCCAGCAATTTGTATTTCAGGCTGTTGGTCGCATGGACGTTTTTCAACAGCATGGTTTTGTTGCCCAGCTCCGAGCATTGCCAAACCAGAGCGTTAGTGTAGGATGCGCCGGTCACGCCGCTATTGCTGCCTCTTGCTATTTGTCTATACATATCACACCTCAACTTGCTTATTAATCATATTGGTCAAAGCCTTGTCCCAGGCTGAGAACGAGTTGGTTTCGAGTTTACCGACGAGCCCGTACCTGCGCCCGTCCATTCCGTGAGACCAGGCATGAGTCGTTTTGTCAGTAAGTTTTCCGTTTTTATCCCGAATGTACATGAAGTTCCGCTGCTCTTTTATGCAGTTCAGTGAATCCTCAGTCCAGAATTGATTGTATTGCCGGATGAGCTGATGGCCGTATTCTACTGAGCCCGGGCCCTTTGCCGCCGGTTTGATGTTAAAGCCCAGTCTGTAAATTTCTTCAATTGATTTCGGCTCGGCACTGTCTGCAAATATCTCATCAGATTTACTGACGCCTAGTTCTGTCATCCTGACCGCAATGTCCTGATTAGTCAGATTTTTCTGGTAGATCAGCTCCTGAGAATAAAGATTTTTGTCGATAATCACACTGCGTCCGAACGCTGTTACGTCAGTGGTAAATCCAAAATCCAGCCAGTAATGGGTGTCCCCGATCGGCAGGGTCTTAACCTGCTTAAAGTACGGATAAACCAGCCCCTCGATTTTACCGGCTAAGCCCAACCCGTAAATGTTCCACCAGTTGGGGTCTTTATCCCGGTAAGACTCGATGTCTCTGACTTTGTCAGCCGGAATGACGTTTATAGCGTCCCTGTATGTGGAGTGTATGTGAACAAAATCTGGATCAGTTATCCAGCCCGGGACCACCTTCCCGCCGGATTCGTATTCGTGTACCCAAAAACTATGTGTGGGGTTCCAGTCTAAAAATGTGAATAGTGCCGTTCTGGTGTCCAAGCCTCTGGCAGTTTCCCAAGGCACGTTGTTAGCCTCATTGATGTAGAGGATTTCTCTGCGGGGGCCTTTAACCTTACCCGCTTCATCCGCCCCGAAGAACTCGACGCTGCCATTCCCGAAATCGTATGTTTGCTCAGTTTTGTTGTACCGGCTGTCCTCAAACGCATCATCTAAAATGTTCTTGAAATCGTAAATACAGCCTCGTTTTAGATGCGGTAAAGATTCAGATACGATTGAGATTTTGAGTTTTCTTTTGGCGTGTTGAGCTATTAAAATGAGCAATTGCAATATGGAGTAGGTTTTACTTGAGTATGTCCCGCCCTCGTTTCCGGCTCGGCGGATACCGTTCTTTCTATTCAGCCAGGCCTCGGCGTTGCGCTCATATACTGACGTTGTTGTGATTTGCATACCAGCCCCGATTATCTACTCAGTCCCCTCACCTGCTGCAATCGCCTCAGTCAATTCTTTTGATTTCTCACTGCTGGTCACTACTATCAGTTTCCGATTATCGACATTTACATTAATCGATTCTGAATAAATTTTCTCCATTTTGTTTAGTTCAGAGATCGCCTGAATCGGTGAGTGCAGCCTGACTTTTGTAATCAGCATTCCGGTATTTCCGCTTTCATCGAATTTAGTAGCTGACTCTATACTGGCTATTGCTGCCGTATTGGGTGAGTTTTTTGTAATAGATATATAACCGGCTCCATCCAGCCCGGCCTCCTGATAATCGGTCAGGTTTCCTCTGGCGATCTCTGACAGCCGTTCTTTGCGTTCCTGGACTGACATAATTTTACTAGAGGCAGCCTGTTTTTTTAATTCTTCCAACCGACATAAAACCTTATCACTGTGTGCTAAACGCGACGCATTGGCATCTATAGTCGAGGGGGCATAGTTAGCGTGATAAGCTATTTTATACGCCTCTCTGTTGGTCATGCCGGAAAAAAGGTTAATGGCAAATTTTTCTTGACGGTTTGTTAATTTCGTTGTGCTTTTCATAATAAATCCCAATAAAAAAAGCCTCTCCGGTTATCCGAAAAGGCTTTAAGAGCGTAGTAACCCGCTCAAATATCAGTATAAGC
>DATIKD010000161.1:0-4491 GCA_035477965.1 Dehalococcoidales bacterium
AAAGCGGGATAATGAAAATATGCGCTATACTTCGGGTAAAAGCTGGGTTTTTGGGATTCTTGTCTGGGCGGTAATCGGGATCTTGACGGCCGCAACACTTTATTTTGTTCAGCAATCCACATGGTGGTACCTTCTCCTGACAGCCGCGGGGGTGGCTTTACTGCTGTGGATCTGGCTTGGGACCTATTATGAATTTAGACAGGATTACTTGTTAGCCAAGATGGGGCCTTTTTTTGAGCGTATCCCCTATTCCCGGATTACCTCAGCCAGAAAATTTAAAGGGGTGGCTTCTTCGATGGCCTTATCCAGCGACATGATTGAACTTAGACACGGAAAAAACTACATTACCGGAACAACCTTCATATCACCTCTGGATCGAGACAATTTTTTAAGAGAACTGCAATCACGCTGCCCGGATCTGAAAATATCCGCAGAAAAATAGAAACATACGCAGCATGTTAACCTCATTCACCGGCTTTATACAGGTAGCCCTGGCGGTGTTGTTTTAGCCGCATTTATGGCGGTAAAATCCCCCTCTGCCTTTCTTACCCGGATGAAAATTTTATCCCCATCTTCGGCATATTTGAAGGCGCAGGTTATCAGGTTTAAAACCATCCGACGCCCGGATATTATTTCCTGCCCTTTATAATGCTATAAATTGGATATATTCGTAATTGTTAAAAGAATAGTTGTGTATTTCATAGAAAATATTCCATTAAGTAATTGTTTCGTATATTATTCTGATCTATAAATATGATTGTGCAAATCACTTGCAAATAAGGTATACTTAGCATGACTGCTATGGCTATTGAAATAGAACAGCTTAAGAATATCAATTATTTCGCAGGATTAAGCCAATCCGATCTGGCTTCTATTGCGCGGTACATTACTGAACAGTCGGTGGCTAAAGGGCATATTTTTCTTTTTGAGGGTGAATGGTCAGACCACCTCTATTTCCTGGTGGCCGGACTGGTAAAAGTCTACAAAACCTCTCCCAATGGCAAAGAGCAAATTTTACACATTGCCCCTCCGGGGGAATCCTTGAATGATGTATCCACCTTTGATGGCGGGACCAATCAGGCCAGCATGCTGGCTATGACTCCGGTCCATCTATACTCTGTTCGCAAAGAAGAACTAAAAAACATCCTGGAAGAACACCCCAGGATTTATATCAACATTCTTAAAGCTCTGGCCTACCGCATCCGCCGCGATTCCAATCTGGTAGAAGAACTGTCTTCCACCCAGGTCATGGGGCGTCTGGCTAAACTGCTGATGGGAAAATATGCCGGCGAAGAAGTCACCATAGGACTGTGGTTGACCCAACAGGATATGGCCAGCATGATAGGTACCTGCCGTGAAGTGGTCAACCGTTCGCTGAAAATCATGGAAGAAAAAGGCGCTATCCGCCTCGGAAGGCATCGTGTCATAGTGCTCAATAAAGATATTCTGGCAGATATGGCCAAGGCGACTGTAGATACTACTCCGAAATATTTACAACCGCGCGAAAAAGCAAAAAAATAATATCATTAACAGAGCCAGCCTGAGAACTAATCCGGTTTGCTTTTTTCACATAAATACACTTCTTTTCCAGGGCACTTGACTTTTTGCACAATATCCGCCTATAATCCAGAATTAGCTGAATAGCGTATCAACCGAGAACAGGATTAGTAAGTTACCAGCGCGGTCCAGAGAACCGGGTTAGGTGTGAGCCGGTACCGGCGCAGAAACTGAATGGACCTGGGAGTTGCCAGCCGAAGAATCTTTTAGGTTTGGCCGGAGAGGGCACCGTTAGCGCAGCCCAGGCTCTATCCTGACTATTGGGATGCAGCCTCAAAAGATAATCAGCCTGTTTTTAGTTTTCTGATTAATCAGGGTGGCACCGCGAAGATCAATCTCTCGCCCCTCAGAGGGTCGAGAGATTTTTTTTACCGAAAAATAAGAACTAACGTCCCTTATGAGACGCCAAAGGAAGGTGAAGATATGGTAAACCACTCCCGGAATTGGCCTGCGGGCCGAGAGAAGTAGATGAATCTAAATAACATTTTCCGGTCAAAAGAAATAAAGAATATATTTTTAAATATAAGTTAGGAGATAAAAGATGGATAGAACAGTTTTTTACCTGGATCAAAAACAAATGCCAACCCGCTGGTATAATATTTTAGCTGACCTGCCAGAACCTCTTCCGCCATATATTAGCCCGGCCACCGGCAAACCGGCTACACCCCAGGAGCTTTCCCGTATTTTCCCCATGGAATTGATCAAGCAGGAAGTCTCTTCCGATCAATATATCGACATTCCGGAAGAGATTCAGACTATTTACCACCAGTGGAGGCCATCCGGACTACACCGCGCTTTTCAGCTTGAAAAAGCTCTGGATACACCGGCCAAAATATTCTATAAATACGAAGGCTCCAGTCCGGCTGGAAGCCACAAGGGCAATACCGCTATCGCCCAGGCTTACTACAACAAAAAAGAAGGCGTGACCCGCATTGCTACTGAGACCGGCGCCGGCCAGTGGGGTTCAGCACTGTCATTCGCCTGCGCTATGTTTGATATTGAATGCAAAGTTTACATGGTAAAAGTAAGTTACAATCAAAAACCCTACCGCCGCATATTGATGGAAACCTGGGGAGCCACCTGCGTTCCCAGTCCCAGCACCGATACGCGGGCGGGACGAGAGGCTCTGGCTAAAGACCCCCAGAGCGGCGGCAGCCTGGGCCTGGCTATCAGCGAGGCGGTTGAGGATGCCGTTACTCACGAAAATACTCATTATAGCCTGGGCAGTGTTTTAAACCATGTTATTCTGCATCAAACTATCATCGGTCAAGAAGCTATGCTGCAAATGGAAATGGCCGGTTATTATCCGGATATTGTAATTGGCTGCGTAGGCGGGGGATCCAATTTTGGCGGCATCGCCAATCCCTTTCTGAAAGATAAGCTTTCCGGTAAACGTAAAAATCTGCGCTGTATTGCGGTTGAACCTATGGCCTGTCCTTCCCTGACCAAGGGTATTTATGCCTTTGATTACGGCGATGTGGCCGGCATGGCCCCCATTGCTAAAATGTACACCCTGGGACATAATTTCATGCCTGCACCAGTCCATGCCGGGGGTTTGCGCTATCACGGCATGTCTCCCCTTATCAGTGCCCTTTATCATCATAAAGCCATAGAGGCCAAAGCTGTTTTCCAGGTACCCACATTTGAAGCCGGCGTGCTTTTTGCGCGCACTGAAGGCATCCTTCCCGCACCGGAAAGCAATCATGCCATCAGGGTAGCCATCGATGAAGCTCTTGCCGCCAAAGCTGAGGGCAAATCCAGAGTTATCCTCTTTAATTTGAGTGGACACGGACACTTCGATCTCGCTTCCTATGATGAGTTCCTGCAGGGACGCCTGGCGGATTTTGAATATCCCACTAAAAAGGTTGAAGAAGCTTTGACTTCACTACCCAAAGTTGCAATTTAAAAGGAAAACGTAACTAAAATAGTATCGACGCCCGTTAAGTAACACACATCAACCGCCCCCCTTTAAATATTCGGTGTATATAGGGGGGCGGTATTGTATTTCCTGGCCGAGTCGCACTTCTTTCGACCCACCCGGCTCTGTCAGTAGTAACCGGCCGGCAAGTTGTCAACAAAGTTCACAGAATGGTAAACTATTCTTCATAATTTATTAATATTCACTGATTATACTGAGAGTGAATATGATATATAATTAAATCAGAGGTGCTGCTATGGTGAGGAGAATCAAGATTATTGTCGGAGCGGTTTTAGCCATTGTTTTACTGGCGGCTTTAAGTGCCTGTTCTATTCCGCAAGTCACCTTTAAAACCAGCACTCCCGAACCTTCCGAAATACCCACAGTAACTGTGACAGTACCAGCGGTGGTACCTGCTAACGTTGCCACACCCACCGTTCCTGTTACAATTGCGCCCACAGGCTCTTCCGAAAACTACCCAACGCTGGCGGATATTATTGCCCGAGCTCGGGCTTCAGTGGTAGCCATTAGTACACTAACTACCGGCCGAAGTATTTTTGGCACGACTTATAACCAGCCCGGAGATGGCTCCGGTTGGGTGATTGATTCTAAAGGTCTGATTGTCACCAATACTCATGTGGTTCAAGGTGCAGATCAGATCACTGTCACTCTTGAGGATGGCCGCAGTTATGGGGTTGAGTACGTGCGGACTGACACAATTTCTGATTTGGCCATACTGAAGATTGACGCTCAGGGTTTACCGGCTTTAAAGGTGGGTGATTCAGTAAAATCCAGAGTGGGTGATTGGGTAATTGCAATCGGCAACTCCCTGGGTGTCGGTATCAGCGCTACCAAGGGAATCATAAGCGCCAAAGGAGTAGCCGTAACTGCCGAAAATGGGGAAACCATGTATGACCTGCTGCAAACAGACGCGGCTATCAATCCTGGTAACAGCGGTGGTCCGTTGATCAACCTGGCTGGAGAAGTAATCGGTATCAATAGCATCAAAGTCGTCC
>DATIKD010000162.1:0-8237 GCA_035477965.1 Dehalococcoidales bacterium
GATGAGCTTTCTCAATTTCATCCAGCAAAATTACACAATAAGATTTGCGCCTGACGGCTTCTGTCAACTGGCCGCCCTCATCGAAACCGATATAGCCGGGAGGAGCCCCCACCAGGCGTGCTACGGTATGTCTTTCCATAAATTCGGACATGTCCAGGCGGATGAGCGAATCTTCCTTGCCGAACATGAACTCAGCCAGGGCTCGTACCAGTTCGGTTTTACCCACGCCGGTGGGACCCAGGAAGATAAAGTTGCCTATCGGATGGCGCGGGTCTTTGAGACCGGCCCGGGCCCGCCTGACGGATTTGGAGATCGCGACAATGGCTTCATCCTGCCCGATAATGCGTTTGTGCAGAGCATCTTCCATGCCCAGCAGACGCTTGCTTTCATCCGACGTCATCTGCACCACCGGAATTCCGGTCCACATGGCTACCACTTCGGCGATGTCATGCTGTTTGACTTCAGGTTTTTCTTTTTCCAGTTGTCCCTGCCAGTCGGCTTCCAGTTTCTTGATTTCTTCTTCGGTCTGCAATTCTTTACTGCGCAATTCGGCTGCATATTCATACTGCTGGGTAGCCAGAGCGGAATCCTTGTCCTTGCGCAGGCTGTCTTCTTTGAGTCTCATTTCTTTCAGTGCGATGGGTACCGTCCAGTGCTTGATTCTCACACGCGAAGCGGCTTCATCAATCAGGTCAATGGCTTTGTCCGGCAAAAAACGGTCAGGAATGTAGCGGGCGGCCAGATTGACCGCGGTTTTCAAAGCCTCTTCGGTAATAGTCAGGCGGTGATGTTCTTCATAGCGCTGTTTGATACCTTTAAGTATCTCCACCGTCTCTTCGGAGGTAGGTTCAGGTACAATGATGGGCTGAAAACGCCTTTCCAGGCCTTTATCTTTTTCCACGTGTTTGCGGTAGTCATCCAGTGTGGTGGCGCCGATGGTCTGGATTTCGCCGCGCGCCAGGGCCGGTTTAAGCAGATTAGCGGCATCCACTGCACCTTCGGCTGCGCCTGCACCGACGATGGTATGAAATTCATCAATAAAAATAATGCAGTTGCCGGCGGTTTTAATCTCTTCGATGACTTTTTTCAGTCGCTCTTCGAATTCACCCCGGTATTTGGTACCGGCTACCAGAGAACCGATGTCCAGGGTTAAAAGACGCTTGCCTTCCAAGGTCTCAGGCACGTCACCCGAAGCCATCCGGTGAGCCAGTTTCTCTACGATGGCTGTTTTTCCCACACCCGGTTCGCCGATCAAGGCCGGATTATTCTTGGTGCGGCGGCTTAAAATCTGGATTATGCGTTCGATCTCTTTTTCTCGTCCGATGACCGGGTCCAGCTTGCCGGAGCGTGCGGCGGCAGTCAGGTCGATGCCCAGTTGGTCCAGTGCCGGTGTTTTACTGGTGGAACGGCCAGTGGTCGCTTTCGGGCGGGCTACGCCCTGTTCCTGCACTTTGGCAATCTCGGCGCGGACTTTTTCCAGAGTCACTCCCAGGCTGTCCAGCACGCGGGCGGCAATCCCTTCGCCTTCACGCAGCAACCCCAGAAGCAGATGTTCGGTCCCGATATAGTTATGCCCGATGTAACGGGCTTCGTCAATAGCCAGCTCGATCACCCGCTTGGCCCCCGGTGAAAGCCCCACTTCACCCCGGCTGGAGGACTCGCCGTGGCCGATGATGAATTCCACCGCCGAGCGGACTTTATTCAGGCTGATTCCCATGCTGACCAGTACCTTGGCCGCCACTCCGTCCGGTTCGCCCACAATACCCAGCAAAACATGTTCCGGACCGATATTCGGATGATTAAAGCGCTGCGCTTCTTCCTGGGCCAGAGTCAGGACCCTTCGCGCGCGTTCAGAAAACTTCTCAAATCGACTTGCCATAATTTACCTCGGTTGTACTTTAAATAACAGACTCCCAGTACTATTTTTATTATAAATCAAGCTCAATACAAACGTCAAAGCTGACGTCTTGAAATAAGTGTACTGGGCATCCCTGAGGTGGTTGTTGGCGGTAGAATCCAACTCCCTTCGGTGGCATATTTCAAATCTAAAGCAAAGTACCCACTCAACCCTGGGGCTCAGCTTTCCGGGTGGCAGGTTGTTCAAGTAGAGGCCCCTCTTTCTCTACTGTAACGCTGGGGGGTCTTGTCAGGTATAATGAAAACAGAAAGTTCGATTATGTTTTTGACCGGCCTCAGGGCTGGCGGGGAGGTACTAATTTGGCTCAAGCAATCGTTGTTTACGGTACTCAATGGTGTCCGGACTGTGTCCGGGCCAAGCAGGTTTTGAACAAAAACCGGGTTAATTACACCTGGATTGATATTGAGAAAGATGCCGCCGCGGCGGACTATGTGGTTAAAGTTAACAAGGGCAACCGCAGTGTACCCACCATCGTTTTCCCGGACGGGTCAGTCCTGGTTGAACCCTCCAACAGTGAACTGGAAAAGAAAATTTCCCAGTTAAACTAAAAACAGGTGCTGAAGTTCGAGGTCTGACGGATTAACTCAATAGGTCCTTTTGCGAGCTTTGAGTACTCTTGTAAAAGGATGCCGTTACCCCAGATAATGTGGGTAAAAATAATACCAACCCGGACCACACCAGGCCACACCGGTCATGATGCCGCATACTCTTCATCTGGAAAGGACTCCTGTTCTTGCTCCGCTAGACCGTTAAATTTCAAATCGAGCGTTATTCAGGTGAGAATATCTTCCGAAAAAAACCTTCGGAATCGCTTCGGGATGGATCCACTCGGTTTTGCTCTGCCCGGTTTATTCAGGAATTGAACAGGGTTATACCAGCTTGCCCTCTATTTCAAAGGAGAAAATGGCTTGTCTATGAATTCAGCCAAAGATACGGCTGATACATGCTCCATCATTTATCAGGACCGTTTAATAAACATTCTGCCAGGTTCACCTCTTGAGAGAGGCACTCGGCAAAGCTATAATAAAAGTTAAAAATACTGGGAGGGACATTATGGACAGAGTCAAAGGTAAAGTGGCGCTGGTAACCGGGGGAGCCTCCGGAATTGGGGAAGCCGCTGCCAAACTTCTGGCGGCAGAGGGGGCCAAAGTGGCCGTGACGGATATCGATGACCGGAACGGCGAAAGAGTTACCGAAGAAATTAAAAAGGCGGGCGGCACAGCCGCTTTCTGGCATCTGGATGTAACCAGCGAAAAAGACGTGGAAATGACTACCGCGGCGATTGTAAAAAAGTATAAAAAGCTGGATATAGTGGTAAACTCGGCTGGCATCCCGGGCGGGCCGATGCCCCTTCATGAGACTCCCACCAGCCTCTGGGACAAGGTGATGGACATCAACGCCAAAGGCACCTTCCTGGTCAATAAATATTGTGTGCCTTATCTTCTGAAAAACAAAGGCGGCAGTGTGGTGAATATTTCTTCGATGCTGGGTTTAATGGGTGGGGAAGACCCAGTTTACCATGCTTCCAAAGGGGCCGTCAGGCTGATGACCAAATCAGATGCCTGCACTTATGCCCCTCATCAAATCCGCTTCAACTCAGTCCACCCCGGTTATATCCTGACCCCGCTTTTCCAGGGTTTCGGACGTAAAAATCCGGAAGGCGAACAAAAATTTTATGACAGGATGGCAGCTAAAATCCCCCAGGGCCGGCTGGGCACGGGCGAAGATGTAGCCAGGGGAATCCTGTACCTGGCATCGGATGATTCCAGCTATGTGACCGGTACCGAATTAATAATCGACGGGGGTTATTTGATCAGGGCCTGACAGAGAAATACAGGCCTGTATACCCTGCAGTCAGGAAAAGAGAAAAGGGGGCAGACGATTTTGTCTGCCCCCTTTGTGCAATTAACGGTATGAATCTAAAGGACTTAGTTTTGTTCAGTGTTTATTGTGTACTGGTATCAAAACATCCGTTTTTCGCTATATGCTAAAGAATTCCGGCTTTGATAAGCTCGGCCAAAGGCCTCGCTTTCGCTGCCATCTGAAGAATTTCAGTGGTTGGATTAGGATAAACTACTGGACCTTTTTCTCTGGAAGGAAGAATTACCGTATTCATATGAAGAGGCATTGAAACTTCACCTCTCTGATTTTTGGCCGAGGCTTCGATATCCACGCAATAACTATCGCCATTGATGTATTTATTGGTGACCTTTCCTTCAAAGAAAGTTACATCACCTACCATATTGAAGGCCCTCAAATCTCCGCTAAGTTTATATAAGAAGCCATCATCGCCCATCCAGTTTGTGAAGAGCTGACCGTACCAGGTCATTCTTTGACTGCCATAGTCATAGGCTCTTTCAATACCGATCGTCTTGGCAAACTCATCGAAGATATGAACCAACTCGGGAACATCCGCTTCACCCAATGATTTTACATATTCCAGAACTTTGGGATGTCTTGCTTCATAATCATATTCTATCTTGTGAGCTCTAAAGAAGGGTGATCCGGCTCCCATGATCCAGCCTAACATGTCTCTAACAGTTAAAGGACCCTTGATCATAGGCCCAAGCTTATCTCCAACCTGCACATCTTCCCAGTATCTTGGTTTATTGCCTCTGACTTCTTCATTATCATACATCTCGAGAAAATCATTCCATTCCTGTTGGGTATAAACGGGTTTAGGAATACCTGCGTCTTTCTTGGCTGATCCTGACGCGCTTCTTTCAGCCATGGCAGTATGCAGGCGCTCTTTCCCCACGAGTTCATTTCTTTGGTTTATGTATAATTTTTCCCCGTAGCTGAAATAGGTCGACCCGCCCCCGGTCTTTCTACCCTTTTTTTCCGTCATTTCCCTGATAATGCTAACGCACTTGAATTCATCTCCGGCATAGATTGGTCTATACCATTCCCAATCACCACCAACATACCACCCATGTATCCCGGCCATTATGCCTGCCAGAATATCCCATTGCACGGTGTAAAGGTACGTTCCGGGAGCGATGATATTCCCGTATTTGGAATTTTTCGCATAATTCTCATCAGTAAATAGCGGGTTAGCGTCACCAATACCATGTACAAAATGTCTAATCCCATCCTTCGATGCCTGAGAATTATAATGTACGCTGGGTTGATAAAACGGAATGTTCTCTCTCTTGCGTCTTTTCTCTTTCAATTCCTCAGATACTCTTTCATTTTCGGGTAGTTTAACCTCCCCGGCGGCGCCAACTGTTTTTATCCTGGGATGATTGGCAAATTTTTCGTTGATCATATTTCTTCTCCTATATTTCAATATGACTGACCGTTAGATCATATTTATTCTTACGGCCAGTATAAGCCTTCAGCCTGCTTTTTCAGTTCAGCCCGGTGGTCCGGATGAGCAATGCTGATCAGTTCCAGCGCTCTCTGCCGCTGGGTTAATCCTTTCAGTCTGGCAATACCATATTCGGTTACTATGGTATCGGCAATAATACGCGGTACGGTCACAATGGTGCCCGTTTCCAGCATGGGAACGATGCGGGACAAAGTGCCGTTGGATGCGGTGGACGGCAGCACTGTGATGCTGCGGCCGCCCCGTGAAAGACCGGCTGCCAGGGCGAAGGTGGTCTGCCCGCCGGCTCCGCTCATAATGCGCGGGCCGACTGATTCAGCCCCTACCTGGCCGGTTAAATCCACTGCCACGGCGGCGTTGATGGCTTTCATGTTATCATGCTGAGCGATGATCCGCACATCCAGCACATATTCAGCCGGGTGCAGTTCAAAGATGGGATTCATGGTGACCCACTGCATATCTTCCATACTTCCACCGCCGCAGGCGGTACAGATATGTTTACCGCGGTTGAAGGACTTGTATTTACTGGTGATGACGCCTTCCCGCATCAGTTTAATTATCCCGCGGGGGGTGGCTTCAGAATGCCAGCCCAGATCATTTTTACCGTCAAAGGTGTTCAGGCGGGCGCACCATTCGCTGGCTGACCCCACTCCGATCTGGATGGTGTCACCGTCGTTGATCAGGGTGCTGACGTAACCGGCGATGGCTGTTTCAACCGGACCGGCTTCAACGTTCTTGCGTCCCAGCAGGTCAGTCCCGCCGGGTGTCTTACCCGAGGGGGTATGTTCAACAAACAGATCAATTTCTGAAACATGGACATGGTTGTTGCCGTATGTACGGATCAGGTTTTTGTTGATTTCGGCGATTACAAATTTGGCGGCTCTCAGTTCCGATAGCTTGGTCCAGCAGGAAGCCCCAAAACTGCAGTAGCCGTGGGAATCCGGAGGTGAAAGTTCCAGCAGAACGCAATCAGCCTGGCGGGAGCGCTCACCGTGATAGTCAAATCCCAGGGAGCCGATCTCGATGTCGCACCTTTTCTCTGCAATCATCTGCCGAACGATAGGCAGGGGAAAGCCGATTTCGATGGCGAAAGATGCTTCCCATCCTTCATCATACCAGCCGAAGTCGCGCCCGGGAGTGCGGACCGAAATAGTCACATTCTCCAGTTCGCCAAACCGCGCGGCTAGCGCCAGTCCCAGCGCCTGGGGTTCGTTGCCCTGCACAAAGCAGACCCGATCACCGTTTTTGATGCGGCTGATGGCTTCTTCAGGCATGACTATTTTCTTTTTGAATGCCTCTTCCCAACTCATCTCTTCTTCTCCTCTGGCGTTGTGCCTCATGGTTTACCGGTTAAGCCGGTTTAGCGGCTCTTTCTGTCAAGAGTAGAGGCGGTTTCTGCCTCCGCTTCTATTCTCAGTGCTCATTTTCATCGAACTGACGCCTTTAGCTGATGGCTAAAGGCGTCAGTCAATCTATTTTAGTACCGGATGGAAGTGCAGCGGCAGGTCAGGCAGCGGCGAGCTTCCTTGATGCAGGTCTCTTTATCCGCAAAGCCAAGGTTGATTTCCTTTTTGCCTTTGCGCTCTGCTACCGGGGTATACACCGGAACGTAGCGTTGCTCTTTGGCTTCCTCTCTCACATGGAAAGCGAAAGGAGTGGAGGTGATGTCTGCCAGCGGAGGAGCGGGCGGAGCGGGCGGCAGGTCCTTACCCTGCAGGTAGCAATCGATGGCTACCGCGGCATTGCGGCCGTCAGTCATGGCTTTAATCATCAGGCCGGCACCCAGGATATCACCACCGGCGAAAATGCCGGGAACATTGGTGGCGAAACTGCGGGCATCCACTTCGCAAGTGCCTCTTTTGCTGGTCTTGAGTTTGGTACCGGCGGCCACGAAGTTCAGGTTGGAAGTCTGGCCGATAGCGGTGATGACCATATCGCAATCCACTTTCATGGTTTCAGTCTCGTCATATTTGGGAGCGAATTTGCCGCTCTTGTCATAGCAGGAGGTGCAGCGCTTCAGTTCCACGCCGACCACTTTACCGCCTTTGACCAGGATCTCTTTGGGACCCCAGCTCATGTCAATCACGACACCCTCTTCTTCGGCTTGTGAGGTCTCATCTCTTTCGGCGGGCATTTCTTCATAGCTGCATTCCAGGCAGACAGTTTTAACGCTGGCGGCGCCCAGTCTTTTAACGGTCATGGCTACGTCCATGGCGACACTGCCGCCACCGACGACCAGGACATTCTTGCCCACGCTGACTTTCTTGCCCAGGTTGACATCCCGCAGGAAGGAAACTGCCTGCAGCACGCCTTTGGCATCTTCGCCGGGAACGTTCAGTTTCATGCTATTCTGCAGACCGGCAGCCACGAATACGGCTTTGTAGCCTTCTTTCTTGAGGGCTTCGACGTCGCTGACGGGGCTGTTGGTTTTAATGGTGACGCCCATCTTCTTGATGTTATCGATTTCCCAGTTGACGACCTTTCTGGGCAGGCGATGCTCGGGTACGCCCACCGCCATCATGCCGCCGGCTACCGGCAGGGCTTCGAAGACGGTTACGGCATAGCCTTTCTTGGCCAGGAAATAGGCGGCACTGAGGCCAGCCGGTCCGGCGCCAACTACGGCTACTTTTTCTTTGCGGGTGACTGCGACCTTCTCGGGCAGGGCTTGCAGTTTAAGATACTCAGGCAGGCCATTTTCCATTACATAGTCGGAGATGAAGCGTTTGGTGCCGTTGATGCTGATGGCTTTATCCTGGTTCTCTTCAAATTTACCACGGTTGCACTGAGCTTCGCAGGGGTGCGGGCAAACCCGGCCGATGACGCCCGGGAAAGCCAGTTGAATTTTCAGACTGCGGTAGGCATCTTCGAAATAGCCGCGGGCAGCCTGCAGCATATAGCGGTTGATATCCAGATTAGCCGGGCACTCGTGCTCGCAGGGCGGTTGATTGGGCGGAGGCAGCGGGCGCAGAACCAGGGCATTATTGGCGGAGG
>DATIKD010000163.1:0-10008 GCA_035477965.1 Dehalococcoidales bacterium
CGTGGCAAAATACTGTTCCAGGTCCTGGAATTCTTTCTCCAGTACTGCCAGTTCGCTCTCGATCTCGGCAATTCTTTTTTTGAGCGGCGAGCTGATTTTAAAGTAGTTATTCCGCAATTCACCCTCTTCGAATTTGCGCTGGCGCTGGATATCTCGGGCGGATGTTTCAGCCGAAACGGCATTTTTTCTTGAGAACTGTGCAGGCATCTCCGGTTGCGAGGAGCGTTCTTTCCAATCCAGATATTCGTCATAGGTGCCCTCATATACCAGAGGTTCACCCTGCCGGATTTCAACAATCTTGTTGGCGATTTCCCGGATGACGGTGCGGTCATGAGTAATAAAACAAAGAGTGCCGTGATAAGCGTCCAGGGCATCGGTCAGCATCTCACGCGAATTAATGTCCAGATGGTTGGTAGGTTCATCCATCAGTAAAAAATTGGCCGGACGTACCAGCATCTTGGCAATCGAGAGCCGGCTCTTTTCGCCGCCGGAAAGGACGGACACTTTTTTAAAAACATCGTCTCCGCTGAACAGGAAGGCGCCCAGCAATGCTCTCAGCCTCTGCTCGGGTTCATCCTGCGCCACGCTCCTTAATTCTTCCAGTACGTTGTTTTGCGGATTAAGCAACTCGAGTTGGTATTGGGCATAATAAGCGGTTGTTACGTTATAACCCGGTTTCCGCTCTCCGTTTTCAAATGGCAGCACCCCGGCCATTATTTTAAGAAGAGTGGTTTTACCCGAACCGTTGGGTCCAACCAGCGCCACCCGGTCGTTCCTTTTTAGAGACAGGTTCAGGTTGTTGTAAACGTAAATGCCGTTATAGGATTTTTGGATATTAACCAGTTTAATAACTTCTTCGCCGCTGCGGACCGGTTCCGGGAAATTGAAATGTATCCTTTCAGTGTTGCGCGGCATTACCACTCTTTCAATCTTAGCCACAGCCTTGATCCGGCTTTGAACCTGAGCCGCCTTGGTGGCTTTATAGCGAAAACGCTCAATAAAGCGCATCTCTTTTTTTATCCGCTGTTCCTGTCTTTTGGCGGTTGCTTCCAGAATCACCTGGTCTTGTTTGCGCGCTTCCACAAATTCGTCATAACTGCCGTGGTAAAAAATTACGTCATCTCTTTCAATGGCGATTATTTTTTTGGCCACCCGGTTCAGAAATGCCCGGTCGTGAGAAGTAACCATCACGGCACCCTGGTAGGATTTTAGATAATCTTCAAACCAGATACAGGATTCCAGGTCCAGATGATTGGTCGGTTCATCCAGCAGGAGCAGGTCAGGATTCAGCAGAAGCAATTTGGCCAGCATGACCCGCATCAACCACCCTCCGCTGAACTCGCTGAGCGGACGCAGATAATCCATCGGTTTGAATCCCAAACCGCATAGAATAACCTGGGCATCATGTTCCACATTATAGCCGCCGGAGGCCTCATACCGGTGCTGCAATTCACCCAGTTGGCGCAATAGTTCGTCGGCAGCCTCATCTTCATCTTTATCCGCCAGGGCAGCCTGCAAAACCTGAATGCGGTGTTCCAGCCCGGCGATGCGGGTTGAGGAGCGGCAAACGTGTTCCAGCAGGCGCTCCTGAGAATCCGGGATGATTTCCTGGCGAGCATACCCGATGGTGATATCCTTGCGCCGCGAAATACTGCCTGAATCAGGGTCTACATTACCGGTAATAATTTCGAATAGTGTAGTTTTACCCGATCCATTAGGCCCAATAACCGCAATGCGGTCGCGCGAACCCACGTTGAAGGTCATGCCGCTGAACAGCAACTGGTCTCCATAAGATTTAGACAGGTTAAATACGCTTAACATGGGATGTACATCGCCTTCTCAACCGCATCCAAAAAAGTTTCTCCGCTCCCGGTGCTTTTTAATTATAGCCTGTAGCGGGCCTCCCTGTCGCACTCTGGTGCCGGTTTCACACCGGCCCCTCGAAAAACAGCTCGTTTTGCCATTTACCAAAGCCATTATTCCAGCCGGAAGATCAAACTAAAAACGAATATTGAAAATGGAAATCGTTCTCTCAAACCTTTAGAATAGAGACAAATTGCATTATGCAGGAGGTGTCCATGTCTTCATTCGAGAATAGAGTGGTTATCATCAGCGGGGCCGGTCGCGGAATAGGCAAGGCGATGGCCCTGGGATTTGCCAAAAAAGGCGCCAGGGTGTTTATTCCGGACATCAGTCTGGAGAGAGCCGAAGCGACCGTTTCTGAGATTAAAGCCATGGGCGGACAGGCCGCCGCTTGCGAGTGTGATATCTCAGATGAAAAATCAACCCTTAACATGGCTGATCAGGTGCTGAAGCTCTTCGGGACGGCAGATGTGTTAATCAACAATGCAGCCATTTATTATGGGCTCAACATGACACCCTGGGATCTATGGAAAACCACCGAATGGGACAGAATCTTTGAAGTAAATGTCAGGGGCACCTGGCTTGTTTGCAAGGCGGTAGCGCCCATAATGCTGAAAAATAAAAAAGGTAAAATCATTAACATTGCTTCAGATATCGCTCACCTGCCTGCCGCCGCTCAGATGCTGCTGCCTTATGCCTGCAGTAAAGGAGCGGTATATACCCTTACCCAGGCACTGGCCCAGGCTCTGGGACCTTCAGGTATAAACGTTAATGCCATCGCCCCCGGATATACGGCTTCTGAGGCCAGCCTGGGTCAGAAAGATAGCGTAACGCATTTCAAATCCACAGCAGCCGGGCAGGCCATTAAAAGAAGAGAGGAACCGCAAGACCTGGTGGGCACGGCGCTTTTCCTGGCTTCAGAAGGGTCGGATTTCCTCTCAGGGCAAATCCTCTTTGTAGACGGCGGGGCTGTGATGCTCTAAACCCGGGCAGGCAATAATTATTTACAAAACGCAAAGAGGGCGGTGCTACCGCCCTCTTTTTTGAACAAATTTTTCTCGTCCGGTTACAGGACCGATTTTATCATGGCATGCATATTTTCAGCTTTGACATCATCGATTGCTGCCCCATTCATCAGAATAAAGCCGCCGCCTTTGCCCGCCACCTTATTCAAGTCTTTACAGTATTTAGTTACTTCCTTAGGAGCACCAATCTGCAGTATGGACATGGGGACATTACCGCCGATACAGGATACATCCCCCAGTACTTGCTTGGCTCTGGCCATATCGGTAGCATCAAAACCCCACAACATGGTGCCTTTGGGCATATCACGGATAATTTCAAGCCGGGAATTATATCCGCCCTCCGCCCAGGGGAAGGGTACACAACCTTCGTTTATCAATCCCATGAAGACTTTTTTCAAAGTCGGCCAGTAGAATTTCTTAAATTGAGCTTCGTTCATAAAGCCGTCCGCACCCTTGTGCAAAGGTAAGAAGACAATAGGATTGCCGGCTGCTTTGGCAGTGGAAACGCCCATGCGAATCATCATGGGTACTATTCTCTCCATAGCGGCAATCAATTTTTCCGGACGGCGGTACATATCCACCATTATCCCGCGGGTGCCGCGCAAAGTGTCTCCCAGTGTATCAAAAGGCGCCTTGGAAAAACCGCCGAAGAAATCCGGATAACCCAGGGTGGTCATCTCGGCATCAAATTTACCAACGTAGCCGATCCATTTCAGGGCTTCTTCACCGGCGGCAAACAGCTTTTTATAGGCCGCCTGCACATCCGGCAGACCGAAGGTAAGAATATTGGGGCTCAGGAAAAGCATTTCCTGGATATTGGCAAAGTTGCTTTGTGCGCGCAGCGGCGCCAGTTCTCCACAAATACGCGGCAGATAGACCGTATGGAAAAAATAATGCGGGTCTTCTATGAAGGCATCATATTCATCCGGCATCATATATTCGCCTTCGTTATACTGGTAGCCCAGGTTTTCAGCCACGCCGTGGCCCGGCCATGAGTAGAGTTTATAATCCAGAATATCAAAAACCCGGCCCGGGGTGGGGATGGCGATTCCAAGGTGGGCATCCGGTGAAAAATCCAGGCAGTATTTCTTCCAGGCTGCATAGAGTTTATCATAGTCATACATGGCCTGGCGCGTGGTCATACCCGAATAAGCAGCCGGGAAAAATCCAACAATCAGAAAAACAGGGGTCCGGTCAGGTTGTTTCTTGAGTTGAATGGCATCTTTGATGCGGGTCACTCGCTCTTTATAGGCTTTTTCGGCCGCGGCATCCACAAACTTAACGCCGGGCGGGGACAACCATTTTTGAAACATGGCTTCCTGTCGTTCGCTTGCGGTCATTGTATTCCAGTTTTCTGACATTTCCACTTCCTCCTGCATATTATCTTATGGTTATTATATACCTAAGAAAGCCTGACGGATATGATCACTCTGCATCAACTCCTGACAGGGTCCCTGCAAAGTGATTCTGCCATTTTCCAGGACATACGCCCGGTCAGCGATTTCCAGAGCCCGTTTGACGTTCTGTTCAATCAACATAATGGTGATTCCCCGTTCACGTAATTTCTTGATAATCTGGAATACTTCGCTCACGATGATAGGCGCCAGGCCGTAAGAGGGTTCATCAAACATACAAAATACCGGTTTGGACATCAACCCCCGTCCGATGGCCAGCATTTGCTTTTCACCTCCGCTTAAAGTACGGGCCATCTGACCGGCCCTCTCTTTCAGTCGAGGAAAAAGCTCATAAATCTCTTTTAGAGTGTCTTTTTGAGAGCGCCAGGCCCGGGCGGGATAGGCACCCATCTCCAGATTCTCTTGCACAGACATATCCAGAAAAGGCCGGCCGCCTTCGGGAATCTGAGCCAGACCCAATTCAATTATCTGATGGGGCATCACCGTATCAATTCTATTACCTTCGAAAGTTATGGTTCCGGAAGTAGGGCGGATAATGCCGGAAATGGTGTTCAATAAAGTGGATTTACCCGCACCGTTCGAACCCAATATAGTCACGATTTCGGCTTTCCGGATATTCAAATTGATATCCCAGAGTGATTGTATACTGCCGTAGTGAGTATTGATTTTTTCCAGTTCCAGCATCGATTATTCTCCCAAATAGACTGCAATCACATTTTTGTTTTTAGCAATTTCCTGGGGAGTGCCTTCGGCTATTACCTGGCCGTAGTTCAAGACCATAATCCGGTCGCATATACCCATAATTGCTTTCATAACATGTTCAATCATGACCACAGTCACGCCGCTATCCCGAATTTTCTTGACCAGATTCATGGCTTCTGACACTTCAGTCGGATTTAGTCCGGCCATCACTTCGTCCAGCATCAGGACCTCCGGCCGGGTGGCCAATGCGCGGGCTACTTCCAACCGTTTTTGTTTGGAAAGTGTCAAATTTCTGGCCAGAATGTTCTCTGTCCCAGCCAACCCAACGAAGTCCAAAACTCCTCTGGCTTCCCTGTTAACGTCTTGTGCCTTAACACGGCTGGCGCCGCCAAACTGCAGGGCCAGCAGAACGTGTTCAATTACTGTCATATCCCCAAAGATTTTAACCGATTGGAAAGTGCGAGCCACTCCAGCTCGGCAAATCTTGAAAGGGCTTAATCCTGTCAGGCATCTTTCTTTGAAACTTACTTTACCGGATTTGGTAACCAGCGCTCCGGATATCAGATTAAAAAGCGTGGTCTTACCCGAACCGTTAGGGCCGATCAAACCCAGGATTTCACCTTTTTCCAGATGAAAATCAACGTTGGAGACCGCCGCCAGCCCCCCAAAAGACTTACAGACTTTAGCCCCTTCAAGTATTCGCATGTTTTTTCTGCCTGCCTCCTCTCCGCCACTTTTGCCATAACCCGATCAAACCATCCGGCAAGAACATAATCACCACTACCATTACCGTACCGAAGATAAGCATATAGTAATACGGAAACTGGGTAATCAGGGTTTCTTCCAGATAAGCAAATATTACTGCACCTAAAATCGGGCCGTAAAGATTACGCATACCACCAAAAATGGCCATAATCACCGGGAAGAATGAATAATTTATATTGAACGCCGAACCTGGATCGATATAAGTTAAGCGCGTCGCAATGGCTGCTCCGGCAGCGCCTATAAACATCGAAGTAAGGCCGAAAGTTAAAACCTTGACCATAGTGACATTAACACCGGTATGAGAAGCGGCGTCCTCGTCCTGCCCGATGCTTCTGAGAGCTCGGCCCCACTTTGAACGGTTAATAAATACGGCTGTCAACAGGGTGATAACCAGTATTGCCAGCATATGATAATAGATCATATCATTATCTACTACCACCACAAAACGACCGCGGGTATGAGTAAACTTGATCTCCACCCAGGTAAGCAATTGCTGAATCAGAAAAACCAGTCCAAAGGTGAATATGGTAAAATAAATTCCTTTCAGCCTTAAAGTCACGGCACCCACAATGAGCGCAGCCAGAAAAGTGAAAAGAGCTGCCACTATTATCAAAACTGAAAACGGTAAGTCTTTTCCAAATACCGCTGCGGTATACATTCCGATACCCAAAAAAGCCGCCGGCGCCAGTGAAATATAACCGGTAGGCCCGGAAAACATCGCCCAGGCTACTGTCATAATCAGATACATCAAGATGGTAATTAGCATAATTTTAAAAGCCAGATTACCAAAAGCCGGAACCAGAGCCAGTACAATCAAAATAATTAAGGCAATCCCGGCTACCAGCCACTTTGAATGGATTAGTTTTGACAAAATTCCGGTCATATTCATAGTTATTTCCCCATAATACCAGTCGGTTTTAAAATCAGTAAAAGCATAAAGATGGCATAGTAGGCGACCAAGGCCAGGCTGGGTTCAAATTTGGTCACTACACTTCCCACAATTCCCAGCACGAAGCCACCGATAAAGCTGCCCGGAATGCTTCCCATACCTCCCAGCACCACCACAATAATGGCGACTACGGTATATTCCATACCCATCCCGGCATAAATGGTCTGGAACATACTGACCAGCGTACCGGCAATACCGGCCAATAGTGCTCCAAAACCAAAACACAAGGCCAGAACCACATTGATATTGACACCCATTAGCCTGGCAGTCACCGCATCCTGGGCGGCCGCCCGGATGGCTTTACCCAGGCGTGTGCGGGTCAGGAAGATAAAAAAAGCAACCCCTATACCCACTGCAATCACCAGCGCTAACAGGCGGTTGGCAGTGAATGTCGAACCTAACAGGTCAACGGGTATATTCAAATAATCATAACTGCGGTATCGGCTGGTCCATCCCGTCTTGGCCAGATTTTGAATAATGAAGAGCAGTCCAAAAGCCACCAGGATAGAGTTGCTTTCAAAAGCGGCAGCGGAGGCAGAACTTCTTCTTAAATAACGGAACAACGTCCAGTGCAATAAATAGCCGATGGCAAAAATAACCGGGCCGGAAATGGCTACGGATAGCAGAGGATGGATGTTCCACATAGTGTAGAGAGTCCAGGTGGTCATAGCCCCCAGCATGATAAACTCGCCGTGAGCTACATTTAAAACCCTGGCCACACCATATTGCAGGCTCAGCCCCATGGCGATCAGGGCATATATCCCACCCAGGATTAAACCGGCGATTAAAACGTCCAGGATAGAAACAAGCATGATGGCCGCCCCCTAACTGACAGTATACTTAGCTATGATAGTAGGTATTCCAAACTCTCGCGATATACCCGGTCAGTGAAAAAAGGTCCTAATGGTTCTCCATTTTGGGTCTTATTACGTCAAAGCTGGAAGAGTCTAAGACCGATCTTGGCGTCACTCCAGTCTACTTTTACAGGCTGACCGCCGGTTTCAATTTTCCGGCAGTCAGCCTGCCTTTCGCCCTTTATACGATTATGACCGCCAGGTTTATTTAGCCGGCCATTGAGGTTTGGGGTAAATCAGAGGAGCGGTAGTCTTATTGCCGCCCACAATCTCCAATACACCTTTCTGCCACTGACCTACTTGACCCGGTTGAGATTCCTTAGCCATCAGGCCATTGGTAAAAAAGGTGTCACCCAGAACGGTCTTGAATCTAGAGGTAGCCATGGTTTGCTGTAGCTTGACGTTGTCCAGACTGCCGGTCTTTTCCACTGCCTGTTTCCAGAACTCCATAGCGCCCCAATACAGGGCATGACCCCACCAGTCCTGAGCTGCCACCGGTTTTCCGGCATACAGTTTATCCGCCATAGCATTCAATTCGGGTGAGACTTTGCGATTCCAGGAAGCCCAGCACAATACGCCCTCAGTGGCCGGTCCATAAGCATCCAGATAGAAGCCGAAGTTACCACCAGGGCCCAGCAAGAAGGCATTGGGATTATAACCCAGTCCGATCGCCTGGCCGGTCATCGGCATGTTCTGTGCGGGATAGGCAAAGCAAAGGAAAGCATCGGCTTTGGAAGCCATCGCATCCTTGATGATCAGTGAAAAATCAGTCATTTCCGGCGGCAGGGCTTTAGAAGCCACTACCGATATACCCCTCTTGGGCAGTTCTATACCAGCCACACCGGAATACTCGATGCCGTGCAGGTCAGCAATGTAAACTATATAGGCAGTTTTGGCTCCTGCTTTGGACAGGATATCAGCCAGAACCGGCATCTGATCCCAGTCGGAGAAGCTTAAAGGAACGAATACGAAGGGTAAACTGGGGAGCATGCCTTTCATAGCGGTCGCACCGCCTTCCATGGTCAGCAGAACTTTCTGATATTTATTGGCGATGGGAGCGGCAGCAAAAAGATCGGCAGTGCCGCAGGGAGCCCAGAGATAGTCCACTTTATCCTGCACTATCAACTGTTCAATCTGTTTGGTCATGGTGGGAATATCGCTTTTGTTGTCGTAGATTTTCAATTCGATGGGCAGTTTCTTGTTATATTCGGCAATAAAGATACCGCCTTCGTCATTCCACATTTTGACCATAGTGTCATAAATGGGTTTGAAGGCTGAGTCACCCACTGCTTTAAGCGGCCCGGAGAGCGGGCGCGACATACCGATAAGTATCTTGTCTTTGGCAGGTAGTTTGGTAGCTGCCGGAGTTGCTCCAGTACCGCAGGCTGTTATGAACAGGGCACAGATAACCAGAATTACTACCGGAATGATCAGCTTTTTCATAATTTCCTCCATTTTTTATTTTCTCTGATTGAACTTTTAATCAGTTATTCTCACTAAATTCCGGAAAACCTCACCAGGTTAAGCATACTTCCAGTTAAGATACTCGTAACACATCATCGTTATCGAGTACCCACTAATTATATCATCAGTGTCAAGACACCACTATAGGGGCTTGATTCTTCTGTGCAAGCCAAAATTATTTTAGTATTTTCTCAACTGAACGCATGAAGGAACAACGTTTGTTATACGCATTTTAGTTTTTGCGCCCTCGCCGTGCAATCGTTATAATTAATGATTTTTATTCACCGGCGAACGTTACTTTAAGGTACTGGTTACTTCGGCGGGTTAATCCGGCCCAAGTATTTTTCAGCCCGCTCCAGCACCGGTATCCTGACTTTAAGACAAAAAATGGCTAATAAACTGAGAACGTCTGGATATGCCGGTTTTGTGTAAAATGTTCTGAACATGTGTAGCCACAGTAGGCAGGCTGACAAAAAGCTTCCGGCTGATTTCCTTATTACTCAACCCCTGGCAGAGACAGTCCGCTATCTCCTTTTCTCTGGGAGTTAAAGTGAAGTCACCCTTAATTTTGGAAGCACCCTGGGATGATGAGGAGGTTGATTTACTAAATATAAGCAGCAAATAAAACTGATTGAACCGGCGTGCCGGGGGTGTTTCCAAAGGTAAAGTCATGATCTCTACATCCACTTTTTGGCGTTGATTTTGATATACCGCCACATGCCGGTTTTGTAATAACGGCTGAGTGGATATACGCACATTTTCGATCATGGCCCGACATTCGGTTTTGACCTGTTCGGGTAGTCTGGAATAATTTCCGGGCTGACCGCCGTAATTCCCGGGCCCCCCCAGCAAAGTATCAAATTCAAGCATCTTCAGATTGGAATAAACCGGTCTTAACTCAGAATCCAGCACTATTACGCCGGTGGAAGGAATATCCCGGAGTTGCTTCAACAGTAATTCCAGTTCTCGCG
>DATIKD010000164.1:0-2926 GCA_035477965.1 Dehalococcoidales bacterium
CACCAGACCTACCGCCGAAATGGTCTTGCCACTACCGTTAGAGATGGGCGCGGCCACTGACCATATCCCCATGCGGTATTCTTCATTCTGAAAGCCAACGCCCTCCGACTTGATGGACTCCATCTCATTTTCCAGTGCTGAAATCTCGGTTACGGTATTTTTGGTATATGAATGGAGAGAAGTGTCTGTAAAATAGGCCCGTCGTTCTTCATCCGGTAACGCAGACAGCAATACTTTTCCGCAGGCGGTACAATACAGAGGCAGACGTTTGCCGATCGGTGAATTGATTCGCATGTCATCCTGGACACCGATTTCTTCAATAACCAGCAGACTATTATTATCCAGTACTCCCATGTAGACTGATTCGTTCAGCTCTTTGCACAACTTGCTCAGTGAAAGATAGGCCATATCCAGATATTTCATGTCCCGGCGGATGGCAAAGGTGAAATCGAGCATTTTTAGACCCAGTGAATAGGTGCCTTTGTCCCCATTCTGTTTAAGGTAGCCTCTTTGGGCCAAAGTGGAAACCAGCCTGAACACTGTGGTCACATGCAAACCAGTCAGAGCTGCAATATTTGAAAGGTTGAGTTCACCGCCTTCTCGGGCAAACACATCCAAAATATCAATTCCGCGCATTAAACTTTTTGAAAACGATTCCATATATTTTGAAAAACCTTTTTCAAATTTATAAATTTTGACTTATTATATCAGAACCAAATTAGATAAACAAGCCCCCCTTTTTCGACTTTTTCGACTTAAAAATTGGCCGGCGAAGTAATGAACGGCAGTCAACCCAAATCGTTTTTAAAACCGGATGAGGTTTACTCTTTTTGCCGGGGCTGTGTTCCTAACTCTGCCTGGATTCCGGCGTTATATATTACAGGAAAACGCTGGTGAGGGTATAAAAATGTTAATACTTAAACTACTTGGATCCCTGGCCTTATTATTTGTTGTGGTAACCGGCAGCCTTTCCTGCGCACCACCATCACCTGCTTCACTGGAGGGCAGCCGAAAGATTGCCGAAGAATTTGTCAGAAACGAAGCCACCTTCCAATTCGACGGCATGGCTGAAACCCTGAATATTGTCGATCATGCGGCTGCGGCCGGCGGCTGGATATTCACAATAGAATATGACAGCCGGCATGGCGGCTTTGGGAATAGGGCAGGACAGATGCTGACTCAGGTGATAACCCGCCACCGGGCGGAAGTGACTGTTCAAAATGACAAAGTTACTACTGCCATTATGGACGGACAGTGGGACATGATTAACCAGCGAATGGACCTGGAAATCACGCTGGCGCCCATAGATCGTGTTCAGGTCGTTATTCTAAAATCCAACCCTCCCCAGATAGCGGTTAACATCACAGGTGGTTTGCCGGATGGGTGCACCCGTTTTCACAATTTAGAAGTCACCCGAGAAGGCACAACGGTTAATATTAAGGTCACAAATCAGCGGCCCAGAGGAGTAGCCTGTCCCGCCATATATACCACTTTTGAAAAACACGTCAATCTGGGGATTGATTTTGCCTTTGGTACAACCTATACATTGAAAGTCAACGACTACATCACCACATTTGAGGGGACTTTGATGAGCCGCTAATCATGAAAGCCCCTGGATAGAAGGTGTAGCCCTGATCGAGTTGATAGCCTTGTCTCTCCCGTCACAAAGCTGTCCAGCGAACTGTCTCTCCGGCCATTTACTCGCGATTAAAAAAGGTTTAGACTTTAGAGAAACCGCTGCTGAATTGCTATTTTGGTTGATCAGGAGAGAAAGAATGACAGAACTCAAAACAGCCGGATACATCCGCACCAACACCACCCGCCCTTCCCGTCATGACGCAGTAAAAGACCCCATTCCTTTTTTGAAAAGCGATGAGAATTACGGTGACCTGGGCTTCCACATGAGCTGGAAATGTATTACGCAACCATACGTAGACGAAGCCGAATCTCACTACCATGATTTCAACCAGTATCTGGTCTTTTTAGGCGGAAACCCGCATGACATGCTGGACCTGGGAGGGCAGGTTGAATTGACACTGAGTGAAGATGGAGTCAATTTTGAAAAACATGTCTTCACCCGGTTCACAACCGTGTTCATCCGGGCCGGGTTATACCACTGCCCGCTGGTTTTCACACGGGTTGACAGGCCATTCGTCTTTTATAACTATGCACTAACCAAACAGTACGTAAAGAAAAGCTAGCGGGCCTGGCTTGACCCTGCGGTGTATCCCGACCTTGACAGCGATGTTTACAAACCGGCCATCTGTATAAACCCTGTGATCGTGAGTCAGACTATTCGGGAGGATTAGAGTTGCCAATCCTCGTTGTCTTCCTGGCGGTAGGTTTCGGCGAGACTGTAGGGCAGGTCTTGCTGATAAGAGAACTCCTGATCAATTTTCAGGGAAATGAACTTTCGTTGGGAGTGATACTTGCCTGCTGGCTGCTGGTGACAGCCCTGGGCAGTTGGGGATTGGGTAGATATGCCGAAAAACTGCCGGCCAAATCCTCTTTGTTCGTCTTTACAGTCATCCTTTATGCCCTGGTCCTGATTACTCAGCTTCTCCTGGCGCGGGGAGTTTCCGCCATTATCGGTGTCGAACCCGGAGAGGTAGCCGGGCTGGCTTCCATGTTTTACGCCTGCCTCTTGGTTCTGACTCCTCTGTGCCTTCTTCATGGCTTTCAGTTTCCTTTAGCCTGCCGCATCCTGGCTGTCCAGAAAGGTGAAGCACCAGTTCAGGTCGGCCGGGTTTATATCGCTGAAGCTTTGGGAGGTGTAGCCGGCGGCGCCCTTTTTACCTATTTCCTGGTGCAATACTTTGACCACCTTGAGATAGCCGTATTTACCGTCATTCTCAATCTGGCTGCCAGTCTTTTTCTTCTAACCCCGTGGCTTTCAGTCCGCTTTCTCCTCCGGAAAATCGCCGTT
>DATIKD010000165.1:0-7643 GCA_035477965.1 Dehalococcoidales bacterium
CCTGCGTGGCGTTCGAAGGCGATTATACTTCAAGGTTGGAGTACCTGCTGGAATTGCCTAAAGGCAAGGTGCTGGGGCACTTTGATACAACTGATTTATTTAAAGCCAAACAAATACTGAAGGGGCATATGTGCATCAGCGGAAACGTCGCCTGCTCCATCCTGAATACCGGCACGCCGGAAGATGTGCGTGAACAGTGCCGGAAACTGATTGATTACTGCGGCCGGGACGGAGGTTATATCCTGTCCACCCGCAGTCCGGTGGATGATGCCCGGGCGGAAAACCTGAAAGCTCTGGTTGATTTCACACGGGAATATGGGGTTTATCGTTAAAAAGCTATGGTTAGAAAACCAAAACACAGGAGGAAAGACTATGGATAATACGAAATACGGCCAATATATCGTCACTCAACTGAAGGCTCCGGAGCGCGTGATGGGAGAATACAACAAGCTTTACTCCACCTGGGCCAAACGAATTCTCTGGCTGGATAAAGACGTCGTACCGGGGGCTTTTCAGATTAACTGTTCCTGGTATTGCCGGCCGGCCCAGGTAAAGACCGGAGAGGCTTACGCCCATGTTCACGATTGTGATGAAATTATCGGCTTTTTCGGCCCGCACCATGAAAGACCCTATGATCTGGGCGCCGAGATTGAGTTCTGGATCGAGGATGAACAGCATATATTAACCTCCAGCGCTCTCATCTTCATTCCCAAAGGCATTAAACACTGTCCGCTCATTTTACGCCGGGTGGACGAACCCATTTTCCATTTCAGTACAGTGACCGGGACACAGTATACTTCCATCAGAAAATAGTCTGATTCCGGAGCAGGATACAGGATATGGCAACGTACATCTTTCGCCGGCTATTAGTGGGAGTCCTGGTGCTGATTATTGTCAGCATTGTGGTCTTTATAGCGATGCGTATCTTGCCGGGTGATCCCATATATATGCTGATCACCGAAACAGAATCTAAAGAATTCACCGAACAGCAAATCGCTCAGTTGAAACAGCAATTCGGTCTGGATAAACCCCTGGCAGTCCAGTATTTTAACTGGCTGAAAGGCATCTTCGAGGGTGATCTGGGTAATTCCATTATCCACCGTGCCCCGGTAGCGGGTGAGATCATCCGGCGGCTGCCCATCACTCTACACCTGGGTATTGCCGCTTACCTGGTTGGGGTTTGCATCGGCATTCCGGCTGGTATATTGTGCGCCATCCGCAGAGGTAAAGTCATTGATACCATAGTGACCACATTCTCCAACCTCGGAATCACGATACCGGCTTTCTGGCTGGGACTGATGATGATCTATTTTTTTGGTCTTTATCTGCGCTGGCTGCCGGTACAGGGTTATACTTCGCCCTTTACGGATTTTGTACTGAATTTCAGACAGCTTATAATGCCCGTGATTTGCCTGGCCTTGTTCCCCATTGCATCCAATACCCGCCAGACCCGTTCCAGTATGCTGGAAGTAATGAGACAGGACTATATACGGACCGCCTGGTCCAAGGGACTTCGGGAGAGAGTCGTAATCATCCGGCATGCTTTGAAAAACGGGTTGATACCTGTCTTAACCCTGTCAGCCATGGGTTTCAGCATGATCATCGGAGGCTCAGTGGTGATCGAGACGGTTTTCAACATCCCCGGCATGGGACGGCTGGCGGTTACTGCAATTATTAATCATGACTATCCGTATGTTCAGGGGATAGTGCTAATCATTTCCACTTTTGTAATGTTTACCAACATACTGGTAGACCTGGCCTACGGCTGGATTGATCCGCGCATCAGATTCAGTTAGGAGCATGATATGACACAGAATGATATGAGCCTGCAAGCCGCCGGGGCTCCTCCCAGGGTAAATGAATGGCGTCGTTTTCGCCGTGTCTTCCTGGGTCGCGGAGTGGTGGTGTTCGGGATGATCGTAATCTTTTTGTATATTCTGATTGCCGCCTTTGCTCCTTTAATAGCACCCTATCCGCCCAGCGAACCGGATTTAAGCGTAACCCTGCAGGGACCCAGCGCTGCACACTGGCTGGGTACCGATGCGCTGGGCAGAGACACTTTTAGCCGGATAATCTTTGGCACGCGGACAGCGTTGATTATCGGACTGATAGTCGTTTCCATAGCCTGTTCGGTAGGGTTAATCCTGGGTACTCTGGCAGGCTATTACGGCGGTTGGACGCACTTTATCATCATGCGTTTCATTGATGCCATGATGTCATTTCCCATGATTCTGCTGGCGCTGGTAGTTGCGGCTCTGCTGGGAGCCGGGATGAAAAATGTAATAATCGCACTCAGCGTTGCTATGATGCCTTCTTATGCCCGCCTGATGTGCGGGCAGGTACTCTCGGTGAAAGAAAATGATTACATCGGAGCCAGCCGTTCAATTGGAGCCTCCAATTTTCGCATCATGTTAAAACACATCGTGCCTAACTGCTTTTCCTCAATTCTGGTATTAATCACCATGATGCTGGGTTCGGTAGTGCTGGCCGAAGCCGCTCTGAGCTTTTTGGGAATCGGTATCATGCCTCCTACGCCTGCCTGGGGCAGCATGATAAATGATGCCAAGCAATATTTGTTGAAATTACCTATCCTTTCTTTTTCTCCGGGAATAGCGCTGATGCTGCTGGTATTCGCTTTCAACATGGTAGGTGACGGCCTCAGAGATGCGCTTGACCCGCGGTTAAGGGGTTCAATTTAACAACTTAAGTGAAATGAATGGCAAAAAGAGGTGTTGACTGAAGCCCGCCACGTTTAACTTCAGTTACGTGGCTGAAATAAACGACCAAGCAAAATAATTGATAATAGAGGTGCAAAAATGAAAAGGTATCTTGTAATCCTGGTAGTCCTTTTGGCGCTCTCATTACTGCTCCCGGCCTGCGCCGCTACAACCACCACCACAGCCCCGGCCCCTGCCGCACCGGCTACAAGCGCACCGGCGGTCAGCTCACAACCTGCCTCCACTCAAACCACCAGTGCCCCTGCAACAACATCCCAGGCAACATCAGTCCCTGCCACTACCCGGCCTGCCACAACCGCTCCTCCCACCACCGCCTCCAATCCCAAATATGGGGGTGTTTTTAAGTTCGTCGATCCGCGCGCTCCCAGCACTACATTGGGCTGGTTTGCCGAGGCCGGCGCACAGGGAGGCATGTGGAGTCCACCCATGCTCGAATCGTTCATGGAGTGTGACATTAAAGGCAATTTTTCACCCATGCTGGCCACTAAATGGGACCTGGCTCCAGACTTGAAATCCATCACCCTGACTTTACGCCAGGGGGTAAAATTCCATGACGGCTCGGACTTTAACGCAGCCGTCGCCAAGTGGAACCTGGAGGAAATGATTAACGCCAAAGTCGGTGTTAACTACACCAATATCTCTTCTATTGATATTCTGGACGATTACACAATTCGACTGAACCTGGCCAGGTATCAAAATTCAATGTTTAACACTTTAGCCGCCACCTATATGATTTCCAAATTTGCCTTTGATACCAAAGGTAAAGAATGGATGCGCTGGAATCCCATCGGCACGGGACCTTTCAAGTTTGTCAGTTTTACGCGCGATGTTGTGATCAAATATGTCAAAAATCAGAATTACTGGCAAAAAGGCAAGCCTTATTTGGATGGGATCGAGATGTACTTTGTTTCTGATCCCGTGACCATGTCGGCGGCTTTTGAAGCCGGTGATTTCCACGCCATGGGAGGAGACCTGAGCAGCGTACATTATGATTTACAACAAAAAGGAAACCCTATCGTCAGTTGTTATGCCGGAGCTTATGTTCTGGTTCCGGATAGCAAAAATGCTGATTCCCCGTGGAACAATCTGAAAGTCCGTCTGGCCCTGGACTATGCCATAGATCGTGATTCGCTGGTTAAAGCTCGGGGGTTTGGCTTCTGGCAGACCGTTTATCATTTTGCCAATCCCGGAACTCCGGCATTTATCACCAACCTGGAGAACCGAACTTACAATCTGGATAAAGCTAAACAACTCATGACTGAAGCAGGTTATCCAAACGGTTTTCAGACCAAGATTTATGCTGATGTAGCCTCTTCAGATAAGGATGCCATCACGGCTGTCCAGGCTTATATGGCTAGAATAGGAATCAAGGCTGAGCTCAATATTCTGGATTTTGCCAGCTACGGCAACTACCGCTCCAGAGGCTGGAACAATGCGGTTTTGGCCGGCATGTCCGGTTTTGATGCTAACCTGAACAACTCCATCGAACGCAGTTGGACCAAATCAGCCGCCCAGTTCCCCAGCGTGGATAAATCTGATGAATTGCAGTCCCTGCATCTGGCTTCCCTGGCTGCTCCCGCTTTTGAGCCTGCCCTGATCCAGAAGGTACTGCGTAATTTGTATGACAACGCCCTCTTTCTGCCGCTTTGGGCCGGTTCTCGCGGACATGTGCTGAAACCCTTCGTTAAAGATACCGGATTTTATACTCTGCAGTCCTGGCCTGGCTGGAAACCCTACAATACCTGGCTGGATAGATAAAACTTCTGCTTTTTGAACCGGACTGCCTCCGTGAAACCACGGAGGCAGTCCGGCCTTTGGCCTGAAAACATCAAGTGTATTGAAAGATCAGTCTGACCCCACATAAAACCGGAAGAATAACGCCAAAGCGAAATAAATTTTCTGCGGTGAATTAATCTTGAGATTATGCGAGGTTTTTCTGGTCATCCAGTCTCCGGCGCGCCCGCACCAGGATCTCTCTCAAATATTCGGCAAATTGCCGGCGTTCTTTTTCCTCTAACTCTCCAAATACCATGTCAAAAACCCGGCCGGTATTTTTTATGCGGTCCAGCAGTTCCAAACCCCTGGGTGTAATCTCAATCTCCAGGTCTTTTTGGCGGGGTATCTTGATTTTCCTGACCAGTCCTTGTTTGGCCATGCGGTCAATCAGTGTTGAAACCGAATTGCGCTGCCGCAACCATGCATCCGCCATTTCAGCGATAGTGGATTTGCCCTGGTTCGTAGCCAGAAGAAACAAGGCTCCGGATTGCTCGGGAGTAACGCCGATGGCCGAAAGTTCAAGGTCTCTTAATCTACCCACCGCTGACTGAGAAACAAAAAATAGCCGCCACAGGTCGTAGTTGTCTATGCTGTCCAGATAGTTGTCATTATGCTCTGCATTCCAGGCGGTGCTCCTGTTACTTTTTTCCACTTGATATAAACTCCCGAATATTCATCTGACAGGTTTCAGTTTGGCCAGCTTTGAATCCGCCGGTTGACAGCTTTAATAAGTCACTCTTGTCCAAAATTAAATTCCGTAACGGGCCAGAGTTAAGACTGATTACTATAATAATACCCTGATTTACCAGTATAGGGGAGTGAAAACAAGATGTCATGCCGGAGGCCTCGAAAGGCGAGGCCAAACCATCTGGAGGAGGGGTATAACCTTTGTTTTCTCCATCGAAAAGTCCTTTTACAAACAGAATGGAAGTTTACAACAATGTTGGCAATCATTCCGCAATCATTGACGGCAGCTATATTAAACATAATTATATTTGGATTATTAAACAGTAATAATTCTGATACTGATTGATAAATTTTAACGGCGCTGTAATGCAGGTGTCAAGCTCGAGTCCGGAGAGAAATACTGGCTATTAGGGGGAATTCCGGAGATTATGTTATACTAATGAAACAAAAATCGGATACCCTCATTCGAGTGAGAGTCATTAACGTTTTTTCCCCGAATAACAAATAATCAACTGGAGAAAGAGAGAATGATAACCATCAACAGAACCACCTGCCGGCAGTGCGGAATGTGTGCCGGTGTTTGTCCCGGCAGTATTATTGCTTTTCGTGAAAAGAGTTATCCCCGTAAAATGCCGGGCTTCGATCTAATGTGCATCAAGTGCGGCCACTGTGTGGCGGTATGTCCCACCGCCAGCCTGACACACAAAGAGGTACCGGTGGAAAAATGTCCGCCCATCCAAAAAGAACTGCTTATCAGCCCCGAGCAGTGCGCACAGTTCATCCGCGCCCGCCGTTCCATCCGTGAGTTTAAAGACCAGCCTGTCCCGCGCGAACTGATTCAACGCCTGATAGACATTTCCCATTATGCCCCCACCGGGCACAACAACCAGGAAGTGGAGTGGCTGGTTATTGATGATAAGGAGATTCTTCTGAATATTGAGAGAGCGGCGGTAGGATGGCTTAAAGAAATGATAGAAAAACAGCCGCAGATGGCCGCCATGATGAACTTTAAAGGACTCCTGCTTAAACAGGAAAAAGAACTCAAAAGCTTTTTACGCGGCGCCCCGGCGCTGGTTTGTGCCGTGGCAACCAAAAACAGTCCGATGGCATTGATAGACAGTACCATAGCCCTGACCACACTGGAACTGGCGGCCACCAGCCTGGGACTGGGCGGCTGCTGGGCGGGAATGGTCTACTTTATGGCCGGTTCGTATGCACCGGTCCAGGCGGTGCTGGGTATTCCGGCGGGCAAAGCCGGATACGGATTCATGATGCTGGGTTTTCCTGAGTTCCGTTACAGCCGGATGGTGGCCCGCAAGGAAGCGCCCATTATTTGGCGATCTTAACAAGGACTCTCCTTAAAGGAGAGTCCTTAAAGGAGAGTCCTTGTATGGAAAGATTGGTGCCTACTTTTTGTCACGGCTGTGGGGCGGCCAAACCACGCTGTGCAGTATTGTGCCATGTTCGAGACGGGCGTTTTGTCAGAGTAGAGGGCAATCCGGAAGCTTTTAATAACGGGATCCGCGGGAGCGAATCTCTCTGCGCCAAAGGTCACACCGGGATGCAGTATGTTTATTCCGGTGAGCGTCTGCTCTATCCCTTAAAAAGAGCGGGGGAGAAAGGAGAGGGTAAACTTCAGCGCATATCCTGGGATGAAGCCCTGGAAACAATCGCCGGCAAACTTAAGGAATGCCGGGAAAAATACGGGCCTGAATCATATGGCCTGCTTTCACCCGAATACTGGCCGGTTTTAAGCACAGTTGGACGCCGTTTTCTGAATGTTTACGGCAGCCCCAACTATTTGCACAGCGCCATCTGCGCTACTCCTCGCATGGCCGCCGCCCGCATTACCATCGGTTTCAGCACCTGGAAAACGGATGATTATGCCAGTTCCCGCCTGATTGTAAACTGGGGAGCCAATCCGGAAAATTCAGCCCTGAATCAGGGGCAGCCTCTGGCAATTTTAAATGCCATGGAGAAAGGGACTAAACTGATTGATATCCGCCCCATGCTAGACCCGCTGGCTTCCAAAGCAGATATGTGGCTGCCGGTCCGGCCGGGCACAGATTGCGCCCTGGCGCTGGCCGTACTGAATGTCATTATCACTGAAAACCTTTTTGATGCCGATTTTGTCAGGGACTGGTGTTACGGATTTGATAAACTGGCTCAGCACGTTAAACAATATCCGGCGGAATGGGCCAGCCCCATTACCGGACTCAGCCCGGAAATTATTAAAGAAGCCGCCCGCAATATGGCTACTATAAAACCCATGTTTCTAAAAACCGGCAACGGCATCGGTGACCAGGCCACGGATGCCACTTCCACCATTATGGCTACCAGCCTGATTTCAGCTATCACCGGCAACCTGGACATCGCCGGGGGTTATCGCCTGCCGCAAAACCTGCCCGGAACGGTAAAATTAAACAGCATTTCCACGTTGGG
>DATIKD010000166.1:0-2347 GCA_035477965.1 Dehalococcoidales bacterium
AGCTTTTGATTACACTATATCACAAAATCCGGAAAAAAGGACGCATCCGTATTCACTCATCTAAAATGTTACCGGAGGCCTCCTTCTTGTCTCAATGTTGAATTAGTTTGAAACAATTGTTAGGCTATAATTAAACTCGGTCGCCGATTTACCAGTGAACGCTTCAGTTTTTGGGGAGTACATTTGTTTCAGGACGTCCAAAAGACTATCAAAGATGTATTATTCAGCCTGTTGCCGGTGGTGCTGGCTGTAATCGTGCTTCAGCTTACTATTTTGAGGGCCCCGCTGGAAGCTTTTCTGCTGTTTCTAGCCGGCAGTGTTTTGGTGATGACCGGAATTGTGTTATTTTTGACGGGTATCAAATTCGGTGTTCTACCGGTTGGCCGGGATATAGGTGCTGAATTGCCCAAGCGCGGTTCTTTATGGTTCGTCATTATTGCCGGTGCAATTCTGGGATTTACCGTCACCCTGGCCGAACCGGGTGTGATGGTCCTTAAGAATATGGTGAATACAGCTTCAGATGCGTATCTGGCCAGTCCTCTGATATTTATCATTGCGGGTGGGGTAACGGTGTTTATAGTGCTGTCCCTTTTAAGGATTCTACTTAATTGGGACATGCGTTATTTGCTGATCATTGCCTATTCCATGATTATCATTCTGGCCACATTTACGCCGCCTGACCTTCTTTCCATTGCATTTGACAGCGGGGGTGTCTCAGCCGGACCGCTGACGGTACCCATGTTTCTGACGCTGGGACTGGGATTCACTTCAGTGCTTGCCCGCAGGACCCAGTTTTCAGATGGTTTTGGTCTTATTGGATTAGCCTGTGCCGGTCCGGTAATCGGCCTGATGTTGTGGGGAGTGATAAACCTTTAGTCATGAATATCCTGGCTTTACTACAGAATGTGGTCACCAGTGTCACTACGGCTTTCTTGCCGCTGGTTATCTTTTTTACCGCTTTTCATTTCCTGTTCTTAAAATATTCCACCCGGAATTTGCTGATTATGATTAAAGGAATCCTGCTGGCCTATGCCGGTCTGATTCTGTTTTACACTGGTATTGAAATAGCTTTTCTGCCTATCGGACTGAAGATAGGGGAAGTTCTGGGAGGACCGGAATACCGCTGGCTGCTGATTCCTCTGGGTTTTCTTTTTGGATTTTTTGTCACTCTGGCTGAGCCGCAGGTCCGTTTACTGGGCCAGCAGGTTGAAGAAGCTTCGGCTGGTTATATCCGGTCATCCATTATTGTTTATGCGATGGCCGCAGCCATCGCTGCTTTTTCTGCCGTAGGGATGGCCAAGACGGTCTACGGCATCCCCATACAGTATATCCTGGTACCCGGATATATTCTGGCGCTGGCTCTTTTATTTGTGGCGGACCGGGATTTTATCGGAATCGCTTTTGATTCAGGTGGAGTGGCTACCGGCCCTATCACGATCACTTTTATCATGTCTATGACTATCGGGGCGGCCTCAGTGATTGAAGGCCGCAGTCCGCTGCATGACGGCTTTGGCTTGATTGGCATGGTGACTTTGGCCCCAATTTTATCTATAATGCTGGTTAGTCTCATCTTTAAAGCGAGATACCGGCCAGGAGGCAGGAAAAATGAAAGCGGGTAAAAGGGAATTGATTATTACCATTGTCAAAAAGGGATACGGGGATACTGTGCTGGAAGCCTCCATGAAAGCTGGGGCGGAAGGTGGTACCGTCCTTTTTGGTCGGGGCATCGGCATTCATGAAAAGAAAAAAATTATGGGTTTGCGGATAGAACCTGAAAAGGAAATTGTTCTGACCGCTACGCCTCCGGATATGACCAAAACCATTCTGGATGCGATTGTTAAAGAAGCCAGACTGGGTGTACCCGGGATGGGCATCGCTTTTACCGTGCCGATTAACAGCTTTGTGGGTGTGGTGCATGCCCAGCTTGAAGAATCATCCGAAAATACTTCCGATCAATCAGGTGATTGAAACTGAAGCCTTCAGCTTTCGGTCCCCTTTTCCAATACAAACAGAGGAGTCATCCCATCCTGCGGTTCTATGCCGCCGTACAGGGCGTTATTCATCCTCACTTTCCGGCCGATAAGGTCAAGAGAAGCTGAGGCGGGATCCGCTTCCGCCAGATTGCCCATCACCCAGGGGCCTTCCTCCATTTCCACCATCACAACCAGATAAGGTGTTTTTCCGATGCGGTGGTGAGTGGGCACGTACACGGCGGTGAATGTGGCAATCCTGCCCCGGCCGCTGAGTTCCCAAAGGTCAGAATCATGAGCGGCGCACTGTCGACAGGCCAAACGGGGAGGGGCAGTGATAAAGCCGCAGCGCCGGCATTTTTGACCCCAAAGGCGGT
>DATIKD010000167.1:0-24126 GCA_035477965.1 Dehalococcoidales bacterium
CACAGCAGCTAAAGCCCCACACTATCTATGAATTTGAGATCGAGCTTCAACCGGTTTTCAAAACTTTTAAAAAGGGATGCCGTGTCTGGTTGAAAATCGCCGGTGATGACGCGCTGTATTCCACACTGGATAGCGTATCAAGATATGTGGAAACACCAATATCAGGGAACAGCCGAATCTACATTTACCATGATGCCGAACATCCATCACATATTATGTTCCCTGTATTATTCAGCGCTCCGGAAATCACCCCGGTAAAATCACCGCTGCGCGATGCTGTGCCGGGTGCCCCGCGATTTACTGAAATAAAGTAACACCCATAGTGTGTTTTTTAAAGGGGTGTTTATGCTGAGTATAATAAAAACAGAAGATGGCATGATCAGAGGTTTCCCGGATACTGACGCGGGGATTACGGTCTTCAGAGGTGTACCTTATGCCGCCCCTCCGGTTGGAGAATTGCGCTGGAAACCTCCGCAACCCGTCAAGCCGTGGACAGGTATTAGAGCCTGCGCTGTTTTCAGCCAGGCGCCGCCCCAGGGTACACTTATTCCTCCTCCTGCTGACCGCGCACCAGGCCAGCCTCCGCCCAGGCCTTCAATACCGCAAAGTGAAGATTGTCTTTACCTCAACGTACTGACTCCGGCCCGAAATCCGGAAGAAAAACTTCCAGTCATGGTCTGGATGCACGGCGGAGGATTCGCCATGGGCAGCGGTAACGAAATATTGACCAATTCTTGCCGGCTGCCACAGCACGGGGTGGTACTGGTAACCGTAAACGGCAGGCTCGGACCTTTCGGTCTTGCGGCCCATCCGGCATTGACCGCTGAATCCGCTGAACATGCTTCCGGGAACTACCTCTTCCTTGACTTGATTGCCGCCTTGCAATGGGTACAAAAAAACATCAATGCTTTCGGCGGTGATAAAGACAACGTCACCATCTTTGGGGAATCCGGCGGAGGCGCCAAGGTCATTTCTTTAATAGCTTCACCCCTTGCCAGAGGACTCTTTCATAAAGCGATTGCTGAAAGCGGCAGTCCGGACGCTAAACCACTGGCTGAACTTGAAGCTATGGGAGAACGATTTTTCAACCGGCTGGGTATTACCAGTTCCAATCCGCTGGAAGCAGCGCGCAGATTACCATGGGAACGAATTATTGAGGTAGACCGAGAACTGACACTGGAACGTAATATCGCCGGGCGCGGCGGTATATGGGATGCCGCTATTGACGGCCGGTTCCTCTCTGATACTCCTCTAAACCTGATTAAAAGCCGCAGTCAGGCGAAGGTTCCTTTAATCGTGCTTGCCAACCAGGGAGAACTCACAACAGCGGCGGGGGCATACCTGGTGCCGCATTACCTGGAAGAACTGCGAAGCATGGCTCATATCGGGGTTCCCGGCAGGGCCATCATTTTTGACCAGGTTCCTTCTTTATGGAGACAGGAAGGCTGTTTTTCCTGCCACGCCCTGGAACTGGGTTACGTGTTTGGAGACTGGGATAACACCACGGGTTTCTGGGACAGTATTTACATGATGGCCCGTTCAGCCGGAGCGAAATCAAAGAACCCGGGATTGAATGACGTTGATCGCTTTGTCTCAGAGCAAATGATGCAGATGTGGACGCAATTCGCGCTCACCGGGAATCCATACTCCGCAAAATCCGGGGAGTGGCCGGTATGGGAAGAGAACACTGATAGCTATCTCTATATTAATGGCGATACCGTTGTAAGAACAGGGTTTTCCCAACTGCCTGCGGCCTTTAAAAATAAGTAAGGCATGCTTTCACTTTTGAAATACGAACTCACCGCTGTATTCAAATGCCTTACCAGAACAATATCGAGGCGGCCAGATGAAAATACCTTCATCAAGCGAAGATATTTACTAACAAAAATTATCTACTGATGAGAAATAATCAAAATATGAAAGGAGCACACCACAATGAGTAAAATCAATTCCGTTCTTGGGCCAATTGATACCGCGAATCTCGGTTTTACCTTAATGCATGAACATGTTATGAGCCAGGGTTTTGTAGCCCGGGATTATCCCGAGCTTTTCGGCGAGCGTTTTTTAGACCGGATTATCGAAGGGGTTAGCGCTGCCAGGCAGGGAGGTGTTGACACTATCATAGACGCTACTACTTTCGATCTTGGGCGTGATGTTGTCACCCTGGCCGAGGTCAGCCGCCGCACCGGGGTTAATATCATCGCCTGCACCGGTTGGTGGATGAATCATCCTCAATTCATTTCCGATACCTCTCCTGACCTGTTTGCGGACCTTTTTGTTCGGGAGATTGAGAAAGGTATCGCCGGCACAGATATCAAAGCTGGAATCTTGAAATCCGCGGCTGACTTTGAAGGCGTGACGGCCGAAGGTGAATTAATGTTGCGCGCTGTAGCCAGAGCGCACTGCCGCACCGGCGTTCCCATCATGCTGCATTCCTACGCTCCAGAGCAGGTAGCAAGGCGCCAGCTGGCAATTTTGTCGGAAGAGGGTGTTGCCCTGAATAGAGTTGCCGTGGACCATGTAAACGATACTCGTGATATGGACTATATATACTGGCTGCTGGAGCAGGGCTGTTATATCGGGATGGACCGTTATCCCGGCTTGAACCTGAGCGCCTACGCCCGTACGGAAACACTGAAATGGCTGATGGATGCGGGGTGGACCGACCGCCTTCTTCCCTCACACGATTTCGGACTGGCTACTCCAATAGCTTTCTATCCGCCTAAAGTGAAAGAAAGTAATGAGAAAGGTAATCCCTACGGCTACCTTTATATTAAAAAAGTGGTGATGGCTCAACTTAAAGAAATGGGAGTAGATGAAACTGTGTTAAACACTCTTTGTGTTAAAGGTCCCAGGAATTTTTTTGAAGGTGTTTAGCCCATTTCTCTTAATGAGTAAACGTGCAGGAGACGCAAATTGAACATGAGTCCAGAAAAATGGGAATCTCAAAGTTCCAAAGATGAGTTGCACACCAGAATCGGGTTCCTGCCATCTTTCAAGGCAGAACCGCTGCGAATGAGGAAGGACATAGTTCCTGAGAGAATATTTTCTTTTGAGACCCCCCCCTCCCCTATTCTCTCCAGGGATATCAATGCCTGTATAGATGCTGATATCGTGGTTGTAGGCGCCGGTATAGCCGGGCTGAGCGCTGCTATCTGCGCGGCAGAAACCGGAGCTAATACCGTTTTGATTGAAAAGACCGGGTCTATCCAGGCACGGGGCCACGATAATGCTTTTATCGGCAGCCGTCTACAGGAAAGAATGGGTATTAAGATTGATAGAAACGAAATAATCCTGAACCTGATGAAATACGGAGCCAACAAGCCTTCGCAACGATTAATCCGCATGTGGGCTGAGGGAAGCGGTGAGACCGCGGACTGGTTGATGGAGATGACGGACGCAGCGGGGCTTACAGTTATCATCAACCATTATCCCCCTCCGCCGGCTTTTGACAACAAAAAGGAATATTATCCTCAATATCTGGTTACCCATCATTATCATAATGAGCGGCCGGTGGCAAAATGCATGCTGGATAATGCCCTGAAAAAAGGTGTCAAGGCCTATTTTAAAACCCGTGCGATGCAGTTATTGAGAAAAACGAAAGGCCGGGTAACCGGCGTCATTGCTAAAAATGCCGCTGGTGACTACCTGCAATTCAATGCGTCCAGGGCTGTTATCCTGTGCACGGGCGATTATGCCAACAACTCTGAAATGATGGCTAAATACTGCCCTCAGTCACAATATCTGGCATCAATGATACCCACCTCAACCGGCGATGGACATATGATGGCAATGTGGATTGGCGCGGAAATGGAGCCGGGACCGCATACCCCGATGATACATGGGCCTGCCGGCACTTTGCTTTGTTCAGCGTTCTTGCAGGTCAATCTCATGGGAGAGAGATTTCAGAACGAAGATGTGCCGATTCAAAGTAATGTTAACGCGGTCGAAAGACAGCCTGGGAGAACAACCTGGCAGGTGTTTGACTCCAGATATCCGGAAGAACTTCCGTATCTTGGGATAGGGCTCGGGAAAATCATCATTGCCACTGAAAAGGTGCAACAGGAAGTGGAGAAAAACGCCATAAAGGCTAATTCAATAGAAGAACTGGCGGTGAAGATGAAACTGCCAGTAGCTGTCTTTAAATCCACCGTCGAGAGATATAACGAACTGGCGCGCCTGGCCAACGACCTGGATTTCGGCAAACGGCCCGACCGGCTTTTCCCAATTGACAAGCCGCCGTATTATGCGGGTAAGAGCGGCTATTCCCTGCTGGCGGTGATGGGCGGGCTGAATGTCAATGATAAATTGCAGCCGCTGGACAAGGACTGGCAGCCCATTCCGGGGATTTACCTTGCCGGAAACACCATGGGTAACCGCTTCGCGGTGGACTATCCCACCATGTGTCCCGGCCTTAGCCATGGCATGGCCATACACTTTGGGCGAATTGCCGGATTTAACGCCGCGTCACAGTAATGACTTGAATCAGGAGGAAATATGTACGCTCAGCTAACACTCTTGCCGAATGAATCAAAAAAATTGATCGCTAAGGCTATTGCCGGGATGAGTGAAGTCAAGAGAGCATTACACAGCGGCATTCTGGTGATGCACCCTTCCAGCAGCACTTTATTCCTGGCGGAAGCAATCCTTGGCAGGATTCCGGACACCGAGGTCTGGATGTGCGGTGCAATTACTCCCCGGGCAGCCTGTGGAGATGATGCGGTCAAAGTATGGATGACCACACATCCCGAAGCCAGAGGCAGCGGAGGACCGGAAGCCTTTCCTTTTTCATGGGTTATCGAGAAAAGTGATCTAAAGCAAGGAGAAACCCTGTCCAGCCTTTTTAAGCGGATGGGACCGGATGATGTTTATGTTAAAGGCGTAAATGCCATCGATCCTGACGGGAAAGTGGGTGTGCTGATCGGTAACCATGTTGAAGGAGGGACTATCGGTAAAGTAATCGCGGCCCAAAAGGAGAAAAGGTTTACTATCATTTATCCAGTTGGTTTGGAAAAAACGATACCGGTTTCAATTCAGGACGCTGTTATTGCTGCCAAAAACCGGTTGGCCCTGTCGTACTCCATGGGTTCGGCGTGTTCACTGCTTTCTTGTGAAGGGAAAGTGATCACAGAGATTAAAGCCATAAAGTTGCTGTCAGGAGCGACCGCAGTGCCTATTGCCGCCGGCGGCATTGATGGTGCTGAAGGTGCCATCACTTTCGTTATCTCCGGTGAAGAAGATCAGGTTAAAAAAGCGGTCGCCTGTATTGAAGAGTGCAAAGGCGCTGAAATTTCTCGTCAGTTCCGGCAGACTGATTGTACTAAGTGCAATGACAATCACTGTTCTTTACGCGGCGGGAAAAGACCCTGGTAAGATTAAGTTTTTAATAATCTAGAAATTCGGTGATAGAATAAAACAGAGGGAATCGATGGATAAGGTAAAACTGGATACCGGTTACATAACAGGCACAAAGGTAAGTCAAGCCGGACGCGAAGTGTATATTTTTAAAGGTATCCCTTATGCCGCGCCTCCAGTTGGAGAATTGCGCTGGAAACCACCGCAGCCTGCTGCGTCATGGTCTGGTGTTCGGGCGTGCAACGAATTCAGTATTCAAGCTGCTCAGTATCCTGACCCTCACGCTTCTATGTCTGGAAAATCAGCATCATCGGCGGAAGATTGTCTGTACCTCAATGTTCTTTCTCCAGCTAAAAATACTACCGGGAAACTGCCGGTAATGGTTTGGTTGCACGGTGGCGGACTCAGGTACGGAAACGGGAATTTTCCTTTGTCGGTCAATCTCGGACTGCCTTTGCATGGCGTGATCCAGGTGAATTTAAATCACCGCCTGGGGATTATGGGGTTATTTGCCCACCCTCTTCTCTCTAAAGAATCTCCCAAACAGGCTTCCGGTAATTACATGTTCCTTGATATGATAGCTGCCCTGCAGTGGGTAAAACGGAATATCGCCGCTTTCGGCGGTGACCCTGATAATGTCACCATTTTCGGCGAGTCCGGGGGCGGTTTAAAGGTGGCAGCATTGATGGCTACGCCACTGGCCAGCGGCCTTTTCCACAGGGCTATTATCGAAAGCGGCGGCCGCTACTTTGATACCGTAAGTCTCCAGGATATGGAGAAATTCGGCGAAAAATTATTTCATAAACTCGGGGTTGATAAGGAAAAAGAACCGCTGGCAGCCGCGCGCGGACTTCCCTGTGATACAATTATCAATAAAGACCAGGAACTGAATATGGAAATGGGGCAGGAATACCTGTTTATGGGACCGTGGCAGGTGGTGCATGACGGCTGGTTTTTACCGGAAACCCTTATCAGCATGTTCCAGACAGGTAAAAGGAATCAAGTCCCCTATCTTGTCGTAGCCAACAAAGGAGAATTGACTGGTCCCGGCAGCCTTATCGCTGACATGATGATTAAAGATTATTTGAGGCTATTAAAAGGCAAAAGTACCACTAAATCACGCGGCTACGCGGCGGTTTTCGACCAGGTGCCGGAAGGATGGAGGAGAGAAGGTTGCGTAGCAGCCCACGGTATGGAACTGCATTATGTATTCGGCGCCCTTGATGATGCTGACGCCTGGGCAGCGGCTAAACCTGGCTACGCTGATTCCGGGGCAAAATCGCCAGTACCATCGATATCCGATTCCGACCGGAAGGTAGCTGAAAATATTGAAATAATATGGACCACCTTCGCCAGAACGGGCAATCCTGGCGTCAGTGGACTCATCGACTGGCCAGCATGGAACAGTAAATCGGACAAATATCTTCTGCTCACCGACCCCCTTCAGCTAAAGTCCGGATATACTGACCTGTTAAACATAAAACCTGATATATCTAGATGGACGATTCATTGACCCTAAGACAGTGAGAATCACAGCCAGAAAATGCTAAACGGCATAATCTTTAATATTCAACATTATTCGATACATGATGGTCCGGGAATACGCACCAGCGTTTTTCTTAAAGGATGTTTTCTTCGTTGTTCGTGGTGCCAGAACCCTGAATCACAATTGTCAGGACCTGAATTATTCTACTTAAAAGAAAAATGCGCGGGCTGCGGCCGATGTGTTGGCGCCTGTCCTCAAAAAGCAATTCAGTTGATTGAAAATAAATCAATTACCTTGCGTAACCAGTGTCAGGGTTGCGGGCAATGTGTTCAGGTTTGCCCGGGTGAGGCTAGAAGCTTGATGGGAAAAGAAATGACGGTTGGGGAAGTATTTAAAAAGGTAAAAGGAGACGAATTATTTTACAAGCGTTCTAAAGGGGGCGTGACCCTCACCGGTGGAGAACCGCTTTTTCAACCCGATTTTTCCAGGGAATTGCTCTCCCTTTGCCGTCAGGCTGGCATTCACACGGCGGTGGAAACCTGCGGATTTGCGGATTGGGAAATACTGAAAGATGTCTTACAGTACGCAGACCTGGTATTATTTGATTTCAAACACATGAACTCCCGAAAACATAAGGAATACACCGGAGTCCCTAACGATCTGATTTTGGATAATGCCAGCAAAATCTTCCACAATTTAAAAATTCCGGTTTGGGCCAGGATACCGGTCATACCTGGATATAACGATTCGGCAGAGAATATCCATACCACTGCACAATTCGTGGCTCAAGAACTGAGCCAATCCGTACCGGTGTATATTCTGCCCTATCACAATTTAGGAGAAACCAAATATGAGCGGCTGGGAATGGAATGTAAAAACATCTCCATCACACCCTCAGCGAATGACCAAATGTTGAAGTTACAAAAAATAACCGCTTCTTATGGGTTAGATACCTTTATTGGCGGATAACGGCGTTCAATTTAATTACACGGGGAGGTTAGTAAAATGGAGAACATAACAGCTAGAATCGTCAGAGGAAGATTTCCTCTTTGCTTTGAAAAAGCGCGTCTTATCACTGATTCTTATAAACAGACTGAGGGCGAACCGGCGGTTATTCGCTGCGCGAAAGCTTACGCTCACATGCTTGAGAATATCCCTGTCTTTATCGGTGATGACGAGCTTTTCGTCGGTGAGGGAGCCAGTAAACCCTGGGGAGCCGAAATAGACCCGTTTCTGGGGGTTTGGAAGGAAGATGAAATCAGGGGTGCGGCGGAAGATGGGATTGTATCGGTAGAAGAGTCAGATTGGCCCATGATAAGAGAAATAGGCCGCTACTGGGAAACAAGATGTTCTGAATATGCGCAATCCAAACTTATTGATGACAGGTTTTTTAAGTATCTGCAGGTTGGCATCACGCTTCCGCCGATGAAAAATAAAAACGAATTCAGGGGAGCGTTCGCAGGCAGCGGCCTTTGCCTGTCATTTAACTTCACTGATTGTTACACCAATTTTGACCGCTGGATGATCGGCTTGAACCCGGTTATCAGAGAAATCGAAAAGGAACTGGAAGATTTAAGGTTTTACTCACAGGAAGCGGTAGAGAAGAAACTATTCCTGACTGCTTCGTTAATATCTTTAAAAGCTATTCTCCGGTTAGCGGACAGATATGCTGACACAGCAGAGAAAATGGCAACAGCCGAAAAAAACTCCCAACGCAAAAAAGAACTAACGAAGATAGCGGAGGCCTGCCGCCGGGTTCCGGCCAATTCTCCGGAAAGCTTTTATCAAGCAATGCAGTCATTATGGTTCAATCAGATTTTATCCACACCCACTTCGACACATAATCTCGGCAGATTTGACCAATACATGTACCCTTTTTTCAAAAATGATCTCGAAAAAGGCTTGATCGATACCGAAGAAACACTGGCTCTACTTTGTGAGTTACGCATCAAATGCATGAGGCCGGAGAACATTAAGCTTTCACGTGCCAAGCGGACACAGCATGCGGGTTTCGCTAAATGGCGCAACATGACCGTCGGCGGTGTAACTGCGGATGGCAAGGACGCCAGTAATGAACTGACTTACCTGGTTCTGGAAGCGGCTAACCGTCTGCGGACCCCGCATCATACCATCACGCTCAGGGTTCATGAGGAAACACCGGAAGATTTACTTGTCAAAGCACTTGAAGTGGTCAAGACAGGCATCGGCATGCCGGCCATGGCTCTGGATCAGTCCTTTATTGACTATATGACATCCGGCGGTATTTCTCTGGAAGACGCGCGTAACTTCCACCTTGCCGGTTGCGTTGACCCGGCCATTCCGGGCAAACAAAGTTTTCTGGCAGGTCTTTTTTTCGTTGTACCCAAGGTCCTGGAAATATTTCTGAATAATGGTACGGACCCGCGCACAAAACTGGATATTTGGCCCGGTAACCAGAAAGTAGAAGATTACCAGAACTTTGAAGACTTTTACACCGCGTTTAAAAATACTTTGAGCTATTTTATCAGCCTGTGGCATGAACATACTTTTCTTCTGGCAGGGAGATCGGGAGATGTTTATGCGCATAATGACATAGTTGAGATGCTTGACACCGTCCTGATGCCGGACGGTATTAAAATGGGAAAGCCTTTATCTAAAAGAGATGCTGTACCCCCATTCGATTTCAGAGCGGCCATGGTGCCCGTCGGGGCGATCAATGTCGTGGATTCACTGGCGGCTATCAAGCTGCTGGTTTTTGAAAAAAAGAAGATAACTTTGCAGCAACTAAAAGAGTCCTTAGCCTCAAATTGGGAAGGGTGTGACGAAATCAGGAAAATATGTTTGCAGGCGCCCAAATACGGAAATGACGATGATTATGTTGACTCTATAGCCGCAGATCTTTACAGGTTCATTTTGGACGAAGAATCAAAATATCATTCCTACGGCCGCCCGATAAACGGAAAAATCAGGGGTATTGGCGGGGCTTCGATTTCATCGATGTTTGCCGGCGGAACCATTATCGGCGCTACCCCTGACGGCCGGTTGGCCGGTACGACACTGTCTGATGGGACGGTATCACCTGCCCAGGGAATGGATATCAATGGGCCGACAGCTTTGCTAAAAAGCGCCGCGAAAATAGACCAGGCTTCTTGTTCCTCAACATTGCTGAACGTTAAGCTGCATCCCTCTTCCGTGACCACAAAGGAAGACCTTAAAAAGTTAGGTAATCTTGTCAAGACCTATGCCGACATGGGCGGTAAATGGGTTCAGTTTAATGTCATCGGGAACGATCAATTGCTTGACGCGCAGCAGCATCCGGAGAACTATCGCGACTTGATTGTCAGAGTAGCCGGATATAGCGCTTACTTTGTTGACCTGAGCAAAGGCGTCCAGGATGATATCATACGGCGAATGGAAGTTAGTATTTAGGTACTCTTGAGCATCCCGTTTATTTGGAAATTTCTTTCAGGAGGCTCTCTTGAAGACAGAGTGGAATAAAATAAGAAGTCCAAAAATCTAATGCCACATTCAAACTTATCACCTGTACCTTACATAGTATCCTGACGGACACACACTGCGCTAAATATGCTATCTCCGCTTGCCCGTGCGTTTAGAATTCATTGTCATTAACCAGGGTATTGATGTCACGGAAATATGTCAAAGATGTAATTAAATCGTGACAATATATCATCATAATTGATGACAATGAATGATACATTTGATGACAGACTCCGTCATAGAAAAGGAATAAACTGTTTGTTGTTTGATAATATTCAATGATATGCAGCCTCGAAATCAGTGAACAACCTTTCTCCGGTAACATTTATATTTGAGTTGACACGGATATGCAACTCATAGTAAACTAAATGCCCGTGAACTTTTACCCTTATATGACTGCATGGATAGAGGAGAGCAGATGCTGAAACCTACCTTGATGAGGTCGGTTTTTTTAACCCTTCCCCAACCTAACACATATTCAGGCATAACCGGTAAAATGTGCAAATTATTTGATACATTTGCACATTTTACCGGTTTCAATATTTACCGTCAGAAAAGAGGAATATATGAAAAGAATTGTAGATTTCACTAGAAGCCCAGGGTGGTTGATAGCTTTCCGTTTGATACTGGGCGTTATCTTTTTGGTTGCGGGTTTCAGTAAAGTGCTTCACGCGCCCGAGTTTAAAAGCCTGGTGGTAAGTTATTATTTACTGCCTTTAGCTCTGGCTGAAGTTTATGGATTTTTGCTGCCGTGGATTGAAATAATTACGGGCTTCCTCCTGATAACGGGGCTGCTTACCCGGTGGGCAGCCGGTCTCACACTGGCGATGTTGACTACTTTCCTGGTGGCTAATATCAGCGCGGTATTGGGAATTAACAGCAGCCGTGATTGCGGCTGTTTCGGGAATATATTTCCTCTCAGCCACGCTGGCTCCCTGAGCCTTGATATCATAATGATCTTGATGGTTTTACCTCTTTTCAGAAAAATCGTCCTGCCTTTTTCCCTCAATATTCCGTCATTTAATTCACGTCTTAAGCACATCGCGATAAACTTATTATTGGTGCCGGTACTGGTATTTTCCTCTTTGCCTAATCAGGTACTGGCGGCTTCTGGCATTGATTACTCTTTGGTATCCAATGACAAATCGAAAATCACCATAACAGATGGAAGGCTCCAGCTGATTTACTTTTACGCTGAATGGTGCGAATATTGCCAGCAGCAACATCATGTTATTGATGAGCTCGAGTCTGAATACGGTGAATATATCAATTTTTCGCGCGTATCCGGGCCAGATAACCTTTCGCTGATGAACGAACATAAAATATCAGTTTTTCCAACGATACTGCTGGCGAATGGCATGAGCGAAGGAAACGCCGGTATTTTCCAGAAATTTGAAGGACTGACCCCAAAAGAGAAATTAAGACTTGCATGCGATAAGCTTATCCAGTCTTCGCAAAACTCCAACATACAACAAATGTTGGAACAATTGAATATTTTTAACGGTCAATACGGGTTGACCAAAAATCCCGCCCATAACGAAGCCGGCTTGAATCCATCTGCCTACAGCGGTATATCCAGGGACAATATCATATCAAGTTATCTCGGTCTACCCTTGCATTTTGAAGCTAACAGAGGACATGTTGACCCGGAGATAGATTATCTTGCCCGGGGTAACGGCTATTCTCTCCTGGTTTCCTCCTCCGAGCTTACGATTTTGCTTAACAATCCAGTTCATGGTAAAGATATCGGCAATACCATTGGCCAACCCCAATTATTGCTTAACGATGCTGCATCAAATCAATCTAATACTGAACTAACAATCAAGCTGCTCGGGGCCAGCGCGTCATCCAGGGCAAATGGAGAAGGGCTGCTGCCCGGAAAAGTAAACTACCTGATGGGTAATAACCCGGGCAGTTGGTACACCGATGTGCCGACATACGAAAAAGTGTCCTATAAAGAAATTTATCCGGGTATTGACCTGGTATTTTACGGCAATCAGCGAGAGTTCGAATATGATTTCTCTCTGGCGCCAGGCACGGACCCCGGAGTAATTGTTTTCATCCTGAAGGGCGGGAGTGGCACCGAAATCGATACTGGCGGTAACCTGGTAATTCATTGTATCAATGGTGATCTTGTACTGCGTGCGCCGAAACTTTATCAGGAAATTGATGGCTCCCGGAGGTCAGTTGAAGGGAAATACATTATCCATGCTGAAAATGCTGATTCTACCACCTTGGGCTTCCAGGTCGGTCAATACGATAATACCAGATCATTGATAATCGATCCGGTTATCGATTCTTCTACCTACTGGGGCGGCAGCGGGGATGAATTTGCCAATGCCATTACGGTAGATAAGGATTTCAATGCTTATATCACCGGCAGAACATTCTCGGTCGATTTCCCGACCAAGAATACCCTGCCTGGGGTAACAGCGCCTACCCGGGACCAACGTTCTACCGCCTTTATCACCAAGCTTTCCCCGTATGGCAACGCTCTCTATTACTCGGTATACCTGGGTGGGGCCGGTGAAGATGGAGGAATGGACATTGCGCTAGACTCTGCCCAGCAGGTATATGTTACCGGGTGGACAACTTCGGTTGATTTCCCCGTAACCGGTAATGCATTACAGAAAAATTACGGCGGCAATACAACCGGAGGCTTCGGCGATGCCTTTGTCGTTAAGCTTAACTCCTCGGGAAACAACCTTCTCTATTCAAGCTACCTGGGAGGCAAATTGGACGATTACGGTAGAGCAATTAAAGTTACTTCTGCCGGCAATATCTACATTACCGGCGCTACGATGTCCGTTGATGATCCCGCTACAGCAGATTCAGATGAAGGTTTTCCTTTTAAGAATTCCCCATATATTAAGACAGGCTATGATGAAGATGTTTTTGTAACCATGCTTAAATTGGATGGCGGAAATTACACTTATTCCTATTCTATCCCAATCGGCGGCACCAGGGCAGATTATGGACGCGGACTGGCTATCGATTCATCTGGTAATGCTTATGTGGCCGGTCAGACAATGTCATTTGATGATCCGTCTACGGTGGAATTGAACGAAGGTTTTCCTCTTAAAAACGGTTTCCAGGAACAGTACGGCGGAGACCGTGGAGGCTGCACCGATGATTACGGTCATCCTTCATCATGCTCTGATGCTTTTGTTCTCAAGCTGGATACTACCGGAACTCTGGTTTACGCCACATACCTGGGCGGGAACGGCCAAGACTGGGCCACCGGCATCACCATAGACCGTGCTCAAAATGTATACATCGGCGGAGCCATTTCATCAACGGACATGACATGGCTTTCCACCGTTAGCGGCAAAGCACAGGGCGGCTATGGAGGCGGCATTTACGATGGTTTTATCGCCAAATTGAGCGCGAACGGACGCAACCTTCTTTATTTTACCTACATCGGTGGTAATGGTGATGACCGGGTAACCGGGTTATCAGTAGATACCAAAAACCGGGTTTACGCCGGCGGCGTGACCGGGTCTCCCGGGCTTGAAACAATAGGTGAAAGGACTTTCCGCGGACAGAATGACGGATTTATTGTGAAGTTGAACGAAAAGGGGAAAGTGTTTGAGTTTTTTACCTATCTCGGCGGCACCTGGGAGGACGATATCGAAAGTATTGCCGTACCAGTCCCAGGAATGATATATGTCACCGGCGCTACCCAATCGGGAGATTTCCCGTTAACCCCTGAAACTTACAAACGTCCGGTTCAAAATACTCACGCCGGAGGCACAACCGGCGGATGGGGTGATTCTTACATTTCCAGGATTATTGAAGACCGTGACGGCGATGCCATTCCAGACCCCTGGGAGCAGGAGGGTCTGGATATCAACAATGACGGCAAGATAGATCTTGATCTTCCAGCCATGGGAGCTAGCCCCACTCGTAAAGACCTTTTTGTAGAAATAGATTGGATGCAGGACGCTGATCACAACCACAAGCCGTTAAAGATGGCCATGGAGGACGTGAAGAAAGCTTTCGCTCAAGCCCCGGTCAATAACCCTGACGGTTCAAAGGGCATCAACCTGCACATTATCGTTGACGAACCTCTGCCCGAGATCACCAACATGTTTTTCTCCAGAGGAATTGGGGTTCAGGACGATTTCATGGACCTCAAACTAGGTAACCCGGAAAATCGCTGCGGCACCGGACCGAATGACGGACATTTCGGTACACCGGCGGAACGAGCTTCCACTAACTGTATCAACATCCTCAAGGCACGGGAACAGGTTTTCCGTTACACCATCTTCGGGCATAATCCCGTCATAGACAATAATGAAAATGGTATTCTTGATGCCGGTGAGGCCACCACAAACGCGGGTTTCTCGGAAGCCTATCCGGGTAACGATATCATGATCACTCTTGGAAGCTGGGGCGACAACAGCCTGCGGGTATACGGAGGCAGTCCTAGCACGGCCGGTGGAAAACGTTTTATACAGGCGACGGTCTTTATGCACGAACTCGGGCATAGCCTGGGACTCGGACATGGCGGCAGGCTGGCCGATAACTCAGAGGCGGACGAGGTTAATTGCAAACCTAACTATCTCAGTATCATGTCTTATTCTTTGATATTCCGTAATATCGATCCTTCCGCCCCTCTGGACTTCTCGCGGATAGCCTTGCCTGATCTGGACGAAAAAGCATTGGTTGAATCTGCCGGTGCAGGCGGGCCTCCCGGCCGAATGACAGTGCGGGGTGTCAACGGTGTTCCCCGGCTTGAGTTCGCAGATGGAGCGCTGGACTGGAACACCGACAATGATACGGCAGACACCGTCTCCGTGGCCAGCCATCCGGCGTTCGATACAAATTGGGTGGACGAGATGGGCTGTCCGACCGATGGTGCTTCCAAACTGAGAGGAGCTGAAGACTGGTCAAAGCTAATATACGATCTGCGTCTGCCGGGTCAAGCGCTCTTTGGCGCTCCTCCCGAAAGCCCGCTTGAGATAGATATCTCCGACCCGACGGTTGAACAGTTAATTGCTGCAGCCGCACTGGTTGATTCTGACAATGACGGTTTTTCCAACGCTATTGACAACTGCCCTGCTTTGGCCAACCCCGACCAGGCAGATTCTGACTCAGACGGTATAGGTGACACCTGTTCTTTAAAATCATGGACAATTACTCCCGGCACAGCACCAGGAGGATCGACGCTTTCCGGCACTGTCAATTTATATCTGCCGGCTGCTGCGGGAGGTGCCCGCATAGATTTTGAAAACAGCCGCCCTGATCTGTTGAAACTGCCCGATAGTGTTATTGTACCGGCCGGTCAGACCGGTGTTTCACTACCGATCCGTGTCTACGGTACCACCCAAACGGCCGATATAACCATTACAGCCTGGTATAACAGCCAGAACACTGTCACCACTATTACAGTAAACCCTGGCGGTACCCCTGAGGATCCATCAGTATTTGGGTGGGATTCCGAAACCCAGGACTTTCTCAGGCTGATCAATGAATACCGCGGCCGGAGCGGGCTAGTGCCGCTTTCTCTGGACTACACACTGCAAAATGCTTCCCGCTGGATGAGCAATGACATGCTGACTAATTGTGTGGCAGAGGGGACCTGTGTTCATACGGATTCCGCCGGCCGGACTATGGCGGAAAGACTGACGGACTTTGGATATCTCTTTGGAGCCGCGGAGAACATCGCCTGGGGCGTAAGCTATTCCATGATTACGTCGAATCAGGCATTTGAGGGCTGGCGCAACAGCCCCGGCCACAATTCCAACATGCTGAACGGTTCGTGGACGGGCGTCGGTATCGCCCGCGCCTGCCTGGATGGAGAGTGCGCCTGGGTGACTAATTTTGGCACCAGCGTCATGGAATCATATGAACCTGATATTCTGCCCGCTCCGGTACGTTTACCAGACCTTGTAATTACGTCTCTGGCGGTCAATATCACCAACAATAAAGCCGTTGATATTACATTTACCGTCGCCAATCAAGGGACCTCCGGTACCGGAGTGGCTTCCCAGGTCAACCTGTACCTTGATCTCCTGACTGCTCCGGTTTCCGGTCAGTCCGGAACACTGCGTACTGTGGTGATTCCATCTTTAAATACCGGCAGTCACGCCCAGGTCTCTTTGCAGCTTGCCCCTGGCAGTGTTGACCCCGGTGATCATTCACTATGGTTCCTTGCTGACGGTATTGGTGCGATTACCGAGTCTTTTGAGTTAAATAATTTCGGTTTCCGGACATTTACCATTGCCGGCACCAACCGGCCGCCAGTGGCCGTCCTCGATAGTTACGAGATGCTGGAAAATGGTGTTCTACAGCTAATCGCGCCCGGTATCCTGGCCAATGACACCGATGACGAAGGTGACACCCTGACGGCGGTGCTGGTTACCAGCCCGGAACATGGAGCACTTGAAAGTTTCAACGCCAACGGTTCGTTCATCTATACCCCAAAGACGGGTTTCAGCGGTACGGACGCTTTTACTTACAAAGCTGATGACGGCAATTCCGTCTCCAATACAATAGCGGTCATTATCACCGTAACGCCCATGAACCGGGCACCGCTGGCATTCAGTGACGCATACAGCATTCAAAGCGGAAATACCCTCACAGTACCGGCTCCGGGGATACTGGCCAATGATTCTGATTACGAGGGGGAACTTCTTACCGCGGTGATTGTAACCGGGGTCGATAACGGGTCTCTCACCTTGAATTCGGATGGGTCTTTTAGCTATACCCCCAACCCCGGATTTAAAGGGGCCGATAGTTTTAGCTACAAGGCTTCCGACGGTGAGAAAGAATCCAAAATCGCTGTTGTAAACATCGGGGTTTTTGAACCAACTTCCCAGGGGAGCGGAGTCACGACCCGGGTCAGTGTTTCGAGCACTGGAGAACAGGGAAACTATGCTAGTTCCGGCCCCTCTATCAGTGCGGACGGCCGCTATCTGGCCTTCTCTTCTGAGGCTGCCAACCTTGTGACAGGTGATTCCAACGGCGTTCGAGATATCTTTGTTCATGACCGGCTAACCGGAGAAACTACCCTGGTCAGTGTTGATAGCAATGGCTTACAGACAAACAGCTGGAGTACTCTCGGGGTAATCAGCGGAGACGGGCGTTATGTTGCCTTGTTTTCCAACGCCACCAATCTTGTCTCCGGAGAAACCAATGGCTACTACCAGATATTTGTACATGACCGGCAAACCGGCGAAACCGGTTTGGTCAGTGTGAACAGCAGCGGTGAACAGGGGAACTCCGCCAGTTCAATTCCCGGCATCAGCTATGATGGACGCTATGTGAGTTTCCGGTCCGAAGCTACCAACCTGGTGGCCGGCGATACCAATGACAGATACGATATATTCGTCCATGACAGACAGACCGGGCTGACTACCCGGGTCAGCGTGGACAGCAATGGTAACCAGGCCAACAGAGACAGCAGTCAGCCTGCTATCAGCGCCGATGGGCGGTATGTTACTTTCATGTCCTCGGCTACCAACCTGGTGGCCGGCGATACCAACGGCCGGGATGATATTTTCGTCCATGATCGCCAGACAGGCCAGACCACGCGTGTCAGCATCGGTACCGGCGGAATCCAGAGCAACAACGGTGCCGCCTGGCCGGCAATTAGCGGAGACGGCCGGTATGTCACTTTCGAATCAAACGCCAGCAATCTCGTAACCGAAGACACTAATGGTTATCGTGACATCTTCGTTCATGACAGGCAGACCGAAGAAACGAGACTGGTCAGTATTGATAGCGACGGGTCCCAGGCCAACGATGCATCAATGACTCCGGCATTGAACTCGGACGGCAGATACATAATTTTCAACTCCAGCGCCAGCAACCTGGTGGCGGATGACACAAATGGATACCAGGATATCTTTCTCTACGACCAGCAAACCGGGAATACCGCCAGGGTCAGCATTTCCAGTGCGGCCCAGCAGGGCAACTCATTTGCTAACCCCCGCCCGGTTATCAGCAGTGACGGACGTTATATTGGCTTTGGTTCCAACGCTTCCAACATGGTTTCCGGAGATAGCAACGGGGAAACAGATGTCTTCGTTCATGATAGGACCCCAAATATTATCAGGGCCAACCTTGAATACACCGGGTTATTAGGTGGAGTAACCGGTGGCCTGGCCTACCTCCATGCAAAGCTCACAGACCCAGATTCAAACCTTGGTTTATCATATTTTCTGGTCAATTTCTATATCAGCGGTTTTTCTGCTTACGCGGTTACGGATACACACGGGTTTGCACAAGTCAACATGCCGCTTAAGCTAAACCCCGGTGAGTACGAACTAATAGCACAGTTCACCGGTGCTGGGAATGTTGAACCGGCAACAATCAAGCATACATTCACAGTGGTTGAAAACCATGCGCCGGCAGCGGCAGCCGGTGGTCCTTATATTGCCGTAAAGAACGGTAGAGTGGTCCTTGACGGCAGCGGATCCACAGAAACGGATCCGGGCGATTTTATTATTAGCTACCGCTGGGACCTCAATAATGACGGCCTTTTCGGTGATGTCACAGGAATTGTTCCCTCACCCCTTGACTGGCCTCAGGTGGAAAGCCTGGTTTGCGGCGGTTCCTGTTCCACCACGCGGTCCTATACGGTGGCCCTGGAAGTTACCGACACTCTGGGCATCACCGGGAAAGCGGAAACCACTTTGACGGTCAATCTGGATTTCACATTAAGTATTAACCCGCAATCGCAGGCCATCACACCCGGTAGTACTAATGCCTTCGCGGTAAGTGTAATTAGTTCGGGTGGTTTTGATAGCCCGGTAACACTAAGTCTGCGTGATGTCCCTGACTGGCTGACGACCACTTTTGAGCCTAACCCGGTAAATCCTGGCAGTTACTCGGTACTAAAAATCACTGCAGCGGACGATGCTCCCGGAGGAGAATTTACTCTTAACGTGGTAGGTACCTCCGGTAACCTCATCAGGGAAACCACCAGTACCACAAAAATTGCTTTTGGGCTAATCCCGGTCTGTTATGGCGGAATGGAAGGATATATCACCGACAGTGAAACCGGACTGCCGCTAGCCGGGGTTCCGGTGAATGGGATATCAGGCAATATCGTTACCGATGTCGCCGGGCATTACATCGTTTCCGGAGTATCACTGGCGGAGGATAACGGGCCTCAGTCATACTACCTTCAGACCAATCTGGAAGAATACTGGGAACTGAATAAAACAGCCACTGCCATCTGCGGTGTGGTAACCCGCACCGATTTCCAACTGGTCCCAAAGAAATATGGTCAAATATTTGGGAATGTCATTGAGGATGTCCTGAACCCCGGAAACGGGACCATAATCTCCACCCCTATTGATCAAGCCCGGATTAACCTGGGATCATTGACAACTGAGACCGATGAGGATGGAGATTATTCCGTCGGGCGAATTGGACTTGATCATAATAACCAGCCGCGAACCTATTCAGTTGAAGCTGGAAAAGAAGGTTACTGGCCGGTTTATCGCCAGGTTACCATTAGCCCGGAACAGCCGGAGCAAACAGACTTCACCCTGGTACGAAAATGTCCGGCGGCCATCTTCGGCACTATATATTCACTGGACAGTGAAGACAATCAGATACCACTGCCGAATACAAAAGTCTGGGCTGTCCTCAATTCCAGCCGCACTTCAGCCGCATGGGATACGGATTCTGATCTTGATGGAAAGTTCGTTTTGTCCGAATTAACCGTGGATTATAACAACGCACCGGCTACTTACTGGTTTGGGTATGGGAAACGGGGAGATCCCGTATATAACTACCTATGGCAAAACCCGGCTGATGGTTCCTGGATTTCTTCAGAAATCAGCCATCCGGTTGTCAACTGCGGTGAGACGCTGAACGTCCGCCTTTTAGTTTCTTCTGCAACTCCCCCCTCGGAACCCAAATACGGATCACTCGAGATTACGGTCATAGACAAAGTAACCGGCGCTCCGGTTCCAATGGCACGGGTTTTTGTCTTTACGAATACCGGAAATGGCGGTTACACCGGTACCGATGGCAAAGTCCACTTTGCCAAGATTGATGCGGGGGTCTTCAGAGTGGCAGCCGAGGCCTCCGGTTACTGGGAGAATACAGAAGATTTGTTGGGCATCACCGAAAATACGACCGCTTACCTGAAATTAAAACTGCTTCCAGTACAATATGTTAGTATCGAAGGTAAGATACAGGATGCGGCCAGTCTTTTACCGCTGGCAAATGCATCCGTGACTCTCCATGGTATGGCCGATCTTACAGATTTATCCACTGACGACGGTAGCTACCGGATTAGCCCAATTCCCCCTGAGGGCGGCAACCTGCCGAAGCAAATCATCATTGAAATAACTAAGGAAGGATATTGGCCGCAAACCAGGAACGTCTTGGTGCAACCGGGAGAGACCGTTACCGCTGATTTTGACCTGATTAAAAAATGTACCCTTGCCAGCATCAGTGGCATCGTAGTGAATGCTTTTACACAGCGGCCAATCGCGGGAGCCTCGGTCCTTGGGGGCGGCAAGAGCGTTTTGACGGACCTGGATGGCTACTTTATCCTGACCGGCTATGAACCCGGATATAATAATACCCCCACCCAGATATCCGTCACGGCATCAGCTACCGGATTCCTTTCACAGACCCGGATAGTGAACATTTTCTGCGGTGCCGCTATTACCATCGACTTCGGGCGGCCTGAGACCTCTTTTGGTACCATATTCGGAAGGATAACCAAAAAAGGAAACGGAGAGCCGTTAGCCGGTGTTTTTGTCGGTTCCGGCTTTGGAGTGTCAGACATCACCGACGAAAATGGTAACTACCGGTTGGTCAAAGCCCCACTCGGGGCCAATGGAGTTAACCGTGTGTGGAAAGTAACCACACAGTACCTGGACATGCCCATGCAGCAGGCCGATGTAACGGTTTCCGCCAACCTTGAAACCATGCAGGACTTTCAGTTTGATATCGATGTAAACAAAGCACCGGTCGCCGAACCCGGCGGTCCCTATTCTCAGGACGAAGGGAAAGTGGTTAGTTTTAACGCTTCTCTTTCCTTTGACCCTGACGGTGATATTGTTCTTTATCATTGGGACTTCGGGGACGGGTCTGCCGGTTCCGGACTAACCCCTCAGCATACTTATATCGCCAATGGTTCTTATACTGTTACTCTTACCGTGTCTGATAATGACGGAGCAACTGATTCTGCGTCTCTTGAGGTCACGATTAACGATCTCGCCCCAACGGCTTCCTTTTTCTGGAAACCTGAACCACAATATAAAGGCACTCCGGTTTCCTTTACTGATAACTCAAACTCTTATCCGGATATAATCGTATCCTGGGCATGGGACTTCGCCGGCCTGGGTAGTTCTTCGTTACCAAACCCTGCCTTCACATTCAATGACAAGGGGTCATTCCTGGTGACCCTCACCGTTACCGATGAGGATGGCAGCATTAATGCAACCTCTCACTCCATAATCATTAACAGCGCGAAACCACCGCCGAATCCATTCCTGAATAATTACTTGAAGATCGGCGATATTCTGGGGCCGGCTGGCGTTCACACCAATAACTACATAGACATCATGATTAACGGCGGACCAGAAAAGCCAGGTTGGAGCCTTGACTATCTCAACACTATCGTTGCCGGAGGTAGCTACTACCCGGCTGACATTTACAATTACTTCGGTCAATATTATCCGGACTATATCAGTAGTCTCCCCCAGTCGGTACAGGCAATAAACTGGTTCGCGGTGGCTTACGTCATCAATCATAAAGTTGGCAGTTGGGAAGATATCCAGAACGCACTGTGGTATTTTTCCGATGGAATTCCGTACGAACCGAACTCGAATACCGGGACGATGGTAAATGAAACTATAAGGTATTTGAACAATAATGGCGGTGTTTATATCCCCGCTGCCGGAGACCTGACACCGATGGTATGCTACATTCAAGGAAATCAGATTGTTATATTTGAGTATCCTGTTTCTGGACCACCAAGTCCACCAATCCCTGAATTACCAACGGTCATGCTGTTAGGCCTGGGACTGTTGGGAATTGGTGGGTTTATCATGTTAAAAAGACATATTCGGGCAACTAAGAGATAGCAGCGTGAAAATCCGCGCTATAACTTACCATAAAAAAGGAGTCCACTCCCGTACTGGAAGTGGGTGAAGATTACTGTCTCATGACTTACGATGTAATAAAGAAAAAAGGAGATGATATTCACCAGGATAAGTTCATATTAAGGGGTGGATCGGCGGGAGCCAGGATGGCAGCCTGGCTTGGAAGTAACGGAACAGAAAGCTATGGAGAGGTTGCGTACCCACGTCCGGCAGCTGTTATCATGCAGTATACTGGTCTCTCAGAGGTGACTGGAAAAGAACCGCCGACATATGCCTGCGTCGGTACCAATGATGGGATCGCTTCTTACATAACAATGCAGAATCGCATTGATCGAATCAAAGCAAATGGCACCGATGCAGAAATAGAGATTTTCCCGGGCCTTTCACACGGATTTGGACTGGGCGAGGGAACTGTTGCCGAAGGGTGGATTGATCGTGCGGTCGATTTCTGGGAAAGGCAAATGTGAAATTTGGTTGTCTTAGGCCCATCCACGATACAAATTCTATAAAAATAACTCAGGAATTCTCCTGTATTTTAAAACTACTTCCTGAGCTTCGTTTACCTTTGTTTTAATCTCCGCGTTAATTGAGATATTCCCAGAGATTGCGGGGGAGTCCGTAGTATCGGTATTTTGTCCAGGATGGTTTTCTAAGCTTGCAATCCGGGAGTCCAAAGCCTTGATTTGCTCCGGTACATCCTGTAGCTTCGCTATTTTGGTATTTATCCCGGACAAAATTTCGGAAGTCCTAGAGTCTCCCTGAATCTCGTGCAATTTCTTGGCCATTATCATCCTCCAATATGACAACAGAATCTTTAACCATAAGCTTTGCGCGTTTCCAGATCATAGAGTCCGAATAATGCAAATTATTAGTATGCTCCTGACGAGGAGTCAGATTGGCTTGATTCGGATAAACCTGAGCTTTGCGAATTGGACATACTGCGTATTTGCGCATATTATTCCCCTATAGAATCACGTTAAGTTATCGAAGCTCAGATAGTCAAAACTTAGCCTCCATAAATATATGTTCCAACACAGACTTGGCATTATGGCCTGAACAAGCGGATGATTGTCCAACTGATTTTAAAATGAGTTTCAAAGGTCGTTTATTCAAGGTATTGGTATGATATTCAGTGGGTAGTGTAGAAGCGTAGTAATAAATAAGTGTATGCACTATATAAATAGAATGACCTATGTGTATTGACATTTGTGTAGTACATTGTTATACTACTCATAGTATTTTAAGGTAAGGGGGTTCTAAGTGAGTAAATTAGTAGAAAGCATAGTATCAGTAATATGTGCTCTTCCTTTAGAAGAAAAGCGTGTAGCAATCATTCAGTTGTTATCAGATCAAGAATTCAGAGTTGCAATATCAAATTTGTTACTCGAGAAAATTGGTGGAACTAGTTATAATACCCCCAATTCTACTACTCATATTACCGTTGATAAAACGAATAATCATCGAGAAATCGATAAAAATGGTGGAACTAAGCAAGATAATCCTCAATCTCTCCCCAATATCGCCGATGAAAGAAGAAATAGTCGTAGGGAAATGGGAATAGAACAACGTGAAAAATATATATCGCAAATGAAGAATAAGGGAATACCGATAAATTATATAGGTAACATTTGGGCGAAAACAAATAAGAATACTTGGGTAGCTATCCCGTATGCTAGTGAAAGACAACCAAACCGATGGTTTCTAGGTATTGGTGAAACGGATATATCT
>DATIKD010000168.1:0-1536 GCA_035477965.1 Dehalococcoidales bacterium
CCTTGCCGGAAGGGGTTCCGGACTTCTTTCATCAGACGATAAAGAATATTCTGGACAGCAGTGATCATTTCTGGACAGCAGTGATCATTTATGTAAAGCTGTAATTCACTACAAATTTAGCCTGAAATTATATGTCAACCCTAAAGAGTAGCAATGGTTGACATTAAACCTGAGATCAGATACTATAACAATTGTATGAGAGAACAAGTACTGAAATATCTTCAGCAGGAAAAGCATGTTTCGGGTGAAGAGCTGGGCAAGCGCCTCAAGATATCCCGGACCGCCGTCTGGAAACATGTCAAAGAACTGCGCAAACTGGGCTATCAAATTGAGTCGTCTACCAAATCCGGATATACCTTTATGCAAAATCCGGACCTTCTGCTGGCAGAAGAAATTGAAAACGGCCTGATAACGAAGGTTATGGGAAAAAATATCCGGCATTTCGTCCAGGTCTCTTCAACTCAGGATATAGCCTCCGAACTGGCTAAAAAAGGCCTTCCCGAGGGCACCCTGGTTATTGCGGAAATGCAAACCCAGGGGCGTGGTCGAAAAGGTCGGGAGTGGATATCTGTCCCGGATGGCGGATTATATTTTTCTCTGATTTTACGTCCAAAACTGCTGCCATCACAGGTTGTTCAAATCCCGCTCATTGCCAGTGTGGCAGTGGTAAAAGCCATCAAAAATACTGTTCCGCTCAATCCTGAAATTAAGTGGCCCAATGATATATTTGTAGGCGATAAAAAAGCGGGTGGAATTTTAACAGAAATGAGTTCCGAAATTGACGGAGTAAACTATGTGATACTGGGTGTGGGTTTAAACGTTAATATTCCGGCTTCCTTTCTGGCTGAAAAGACGGGTGGTATCGCCACTTCTTTAATCAATGAGGTTGGAAAACCTGTTTCACGCACGCAGATAATGCGCCATTTTCTGGTCCAGTTCGAAAACATATATAACCAGTTTGTAACTTCCGGATTCAGTTCCGTCAGAGAAGAATGGAAGAACCTGAATAATACCATCGGGGCCTGGGTTAAAATCAGTGACGGTACCCGAGAATTTGAAGGCGAAGCCGTTGACATCGATGAAAGAGGGTTTTTACTGGTAAGAACGGACAACAGCCGAATTCACCAAATTGTTAGCGGTGATGTCACACTCAGAATTCGCGCCGATAAACATTGAAGATTTTAGTAAGGAGAAATGTCATGGTAATCAATGCAATGGAAAGGTACACAGCGGCCCGGGTTAAAGCCTGGCAGTGGACTCGCGAAATTAACTGGGTAAAAAAGTTATCGCTGGCTCTGGCCGTGGCCTGTCTTATTGGTATACTGGCACAGACTCGCATACCCTTACCCTGGACGCCTGTTCCTATCACCGGCCAGACTTTTGCGGTGCTTCTGGCGCCTTTATTGCTGGGACATATCTGGGGAGGGGTCAGCCTGTTACTTTACGTCGGTTTAGGGGTGGCCTTTATACCCTGGTTTACCGGCTGGACAGGCGGCCTGGCGGCCATTGCCGGACCCACCGGTGGTTATCTGGTTG
>DATIKD010000169.1:0-3193 GCA_035477965.1 Dehalococcoidales bacterium
CGGCGGATTCTCCGGCAAACAGGTTACCGAATTTCCGGTCAATGTAGCTCAAGTGATGAGCCGCATGCCCGGGAGTATAAAGGACTTCCAGACAAATGCCTCCCAGATCTATACATTGGCCTTCTCGCGCAGCCGTCAACCTTTCAGCGGCTACTCCTTCAGGCTGACCGTAATTCAGTGCTACCTGTCCGGATATCTCCAGACTGGCCTGCCATAACTTTTGCGGTTGATGCAGATGCGCAACTCCGCGGGGGTGAACAATAACCTTAGCCTGCGGCATAGCTCGCAGCACCCGGCTTAATCCGCCCAGATGGTCTAAATGAATATGTGTGCAAAGTATAAAATCAATCTGCTCGGGATTCACCTTGATTTCCTGCAGCCTGTCTAACAATACCCCTGAAGTAGCTGCTGGACCGGTGTCAATCAGAGCCGTTTTATCGGATTGAATCAGATATAGATGAGTACTGCTTTCGTGTCCGGGAATAGGTACGGGCAGTTCGTTAATTTCGTAAGAAATACTATCAGTTTTCAAAGAGTTTCCTGAAAAAGAGTCACGCCCCGTTTGAATGGGGCGTGACTCTTTGATGGGTTAAATCCCTTTTTTCACCAAAAAAGCAGCAAGATCTCCCAAGCGGCAACTGTAGCCCCATTCATTATCATACCAGAGGATAACTTTAACCATATCGCCTCCGATAGAAATGGTGTTCGGAGCATCGACGATTGAGCTGTGGCTGTTGCCCTTGAAATCCACACTGACCAGCTCTTCTTCACAATACTGCAGGATGCCTTTCATCGGACCATCCGCCGCAGCTTTTAAAGCTGCATTGACCTGTTCAGCGCTGGCTTCTTTGGCCAGGTTTACTACCAGGTCTACTACAGATACCGTTGGAGTTGGCACTCGGATAGCGAAGCCGTGCATTTTCCCTTTCAATTCCGGCATTACCAGTGAAATGGCTTTGGCGGCACCGGTAGAGGTAGGAATCAGGCTCAGACCGGCTGAACGAGCGCGGCGCAAATCTTTATGCTGCTGATCCAGAATGCGCTGATCGTTGGTATATGCATGTATAGTCGTCATCAACCCCTTGACTATACCGAAACTTTCGTGCAGGACTTTAACTGCCGGAGCCAGACCGTTAGTGGTACAGGAGGCATTGGAAATAATATGATGTTTCTGTGGATTGTATTTTCCCTCGTTTACTCCCAGTACGATGGTCACATCTTCATCCTTGCCGGGGGCGGAGATGATTACTTTTTTAGCTCCCCCTTTCAAATGGGCAACCGCTTTGGAAGCATCCGTAAACAATCCGGTACATTCTATGACAATGTCTACCCCCATCTCTTTCCACTTGATATTGGCAGGGTCTTTTTCGGCCAGAACCTTGATTTCATTCTCATCCACCAGGATACCGGATGAAGTAGACTTGACTTCTCCGGGATACTGGCCGTAGCTGGAATCCCACTTAAAAAGATGGGCGTTGGTTTTGTTATCCGTTAAATCGTTAACGGCTACCACCTCGAGTTTCCCCTGGTGATATTGATTAATAGCGCGCAAGACCAGCCTGCCGATACGGCCGAAACCATTGATTCCGATTTTGGTTGTCATGGGTTAAAAACCTCCATTATTAATTAGATTTCATACGTGCACATGTGAAAACCAATCCGTTTTTACCGTTTTCAAATGGATAAACGGCAACTTGCCGGATTGTGATAAAATATTTTACCATTTTGAGATAATCTTAGCAGTTTTTGACTGAAAACTAAAAGCTCCAGATGGGCCACGCTTTGCATCATAGCCAGACGTTTGTCCCAGGGCTTCAATTGCTCCCATGTCAATTTCCTGTTTCGGGTAGTCCACTCCAGCAGCCGAGCTACCTGATAGGCGTTCATAAGTTCAAAATGCCCCTGAAATATTTGCTGGACTGCCTGGCTGCGAGCGTTGTGATGATCCACTAATTCGGTTATCCGTTGGCGGTGGCCTGAGAAAGGATATTCGTGACCGGGCAGCACGCTTGAAACATCCAGTTCATTCAAACGCTGCAATGTATCCAGATACTGCTGTAAAGGATTGACCATATGTTGAACATGCGTGGCAGCATTCGTGGAAATGGTGGGAAGCAGTATATCACCGGAAAAAAGAAATTTATGATATGGTTCATAATAAGCGGTATGGCCGGGAGAATGGCCGGGAGTATTGACGGCTTTCAGCTTATACTCTCCGACTGAAATCACTTCATCTCCCTTCAACCAGACATCCGGTTCAGCCAGATACTGGATTTGGGGTAAGGGGTCTTCGATCAAAGCCAGTTCTGCAGAGGGAATACCATGTGTCATCAGGAAAAGGTCCGTATTCGGCCAGTAATCGTTTCGGGGGTTATAGCGGGCGCTAATAATATCCTGTTCCTTCTGATGCAGGTAAATTTGTGCCCGATTTTCTTCGTGCAGCCGGTTAATCAAACCCAAATGGTCGCTGTGGCAATGAGTCACCAGCACTCGCTGTATATCCTGAAGAGCAAACCCTTTCTCCGCCAGTTGTTCCTGCAGATGGCCTATCGATTCCGGTAAGTCCCAACCTGTATCTATGAGAGTCAGATGAGAGCCGTCCTGAATTACATACAGGTTAACCGCGCCGGGACCGAAGCCCTGCAGACCTATCTTTATCTGGAAAACACCGGGATACAGTTCTTTCATTACTATCCGTTATTCTATTACCCGCCGGCGGATTTGAAATATTGGACCCCGTTGACCTCTGCGGAAGACAATAGACGGTTAAACTTTAATGACTCAAGGTGCGCTATGGTCTGCAATACCGCAAAGCGTTTGGCCCAGCCGGTCATATTGCCCCAGCGAGAAGTATTCGAACGGGGAGACCGGGCCAACATTTGCGAAACCTGATAAGCATTGTGCGGCTGGGAGTCTGTAAAAAGCCTGGCTATCACTCCCGCTTTGTGCTCATGATTTTTGAAAAGTTCCTCGATCCTCTGGCGCGGATTGTGAAATACGTCTTCGTGCCCGGGTAAAACTGTCTCAAAATCCAGGGTTTGCAGGACGGTAAGGGAGTCCAAATATTTTTGCAGAGGATAGGCGATATGCTGTACATGAAAAGCCGCATTGGTATCAATGGTAGGCAGTAAAGTATCACCCGAAATCAAAAACTTATGCTGTGCTTCAAGAAGAGCGATATGTCCGGGGGTAT
>DATIKD010000170.1:0-2674 GCA_035477965.1 Dehalococcoidales bacterium
GTGGCCGGAGCAGTAGTGGCCGGAGCAGTAGTGGCCGGGGGTTGTGTGGTAGTGGCAGTACCACAACCTACCACAACAAAGGCAAGTATCAACAAGAAAGCCAGGGGAACGAGAAATTTTTTCACTTCTACCTCCTTTTAATTTGTATGTTAAAACGGTTCCTCACAAAACCATTCTCATTTTAATTTTTGGAGAGAATCTTGAACGAATGATATAAACCCTGATGTTAATTTTCCCACCCGCAACACTCACAACAACTATAAAGGGAGCAAATCTTGCTTCCTATTTTATTAAGTATAGAACGGTCGTTTGAGTGTGTCAATAGTATATTTCTTTTACTGTTATATTTTATAGTTTTGTTATGAATTGTTATTAATTTAAGATTGTTTTATACTATATAACTTGCAATTGTAATAAAAATTGACGAGCAAAATCAATTTTTCTGCGCCATCGTAAATTTTTCAATCTAGCGTATATGATATACATATAATATAGAAAATTTCAATACCCTGCTAACTGAAAAACACACCTTTTTTCGCAGAATTTGATGGTTGTTTCCTGTATTTAGCTCAGCCGCCCTCGGTGATTATAACAATTATCTCAGCAAACCGCACTCTCGCAAGCCGGCCGAAACGTCATCCAGATTTAAAGAATTCATTCCGGAAGCCACCGGCAGACCGCTTGAAACCTCCCATCCGCGGATCTGATAATATTCGTCCTTGATTTTTTCAAAAGCCGCCACATCCAGAATGGCGTTTTTACGGGAAAGCGGCTGTCCGTTTTTATCCGGCGCTATCAGTTGAGGGTCAAAGAAAGTCCATTCGATGGGTTCACGGAACAGGTATCCCATCAGGGTATCACCCTGGCGGCCGCCCCAACCCTGCCGCAGCAGAATGGCTCTCTGTAAGTTAAAGATACGCTCTCCGGTTCTAAGCAGTTCTCTCTCATCCATATCCTGGCCGGTAACTGCCGAAACCAGGCGGCTTTCAAGCGTTCCGGGCCCGATAGTTCTATCGGGAGGATTCACCGCATATATGGGCCAGGCCAAATCACATAATATGAGGCTTTCCTTAACGTAGCCGTAGTCCTGTATTTTGCAGGCCGCTCCGGCTTTTCCTTCATAGCTGGAGAAATCCAGGGCCTTCTCACTGCCCCAATAGTTCATGGCAATATCCCGGATCACCTCGGTATTCAGGAAAGCATCCTGCCAGCCTTCCAGCCAGTTGAGCCACCTTTTAAGCGGCAATCCGGAAGCATGCAGCAGGTGAATTGCCCGGCGAGGCTCGGTGGCATAAATCATGGCATTGGCCAGAATCAGCCGGGGGTCATAGTCGCGAGTCTCACCGGCTCGCGTAATGATAATCTTATGTACTAAATCCCCGGAACCTCGCCCGATGTTAGCGGCTGCCCGCAGAGTTCCCGCTGCCAGTATATTGCCAAATCCCTGGCGGTAAGAGATTTGATGCACCACAGCCTCGATAAACTCCTGACTGCCGAAGCTCGAAAGCGGCAGTCCAGTCTCACTTTCGCTGAGTATGCCCTTCTGATAACACTGAAACAGCCAGTCCAGCATAGGCTCCAATATGGCGGTATCCAGCCCGTATTCATCACACAACCGGTTAGCCAGTTTATTAACTTCAACCGCCTTTTCACCGGCCCCATAATATTTTATCGCCGGCCCCATATAAACCGCGGATGACTGGCAAAAAGACTTGTATTGCAGATTATTAGGAGCGGCATAATAGGCGCGGGTACAACCCCTGATGCAGCCGTAGCAGGCGGCCGGGCGGCCGGAAATGGGAGTTTCATGCCCGTAATTTTCATAGTTCTTTTTATGCAGATCAACGATTTGTCCGACCAGAGATTGCAAAACGGAAGGATGGGCGGCCTGAGGGCGTATTTTTGAACCGGCTCTAACCACAATAGCCTTCAGGTTTTTTGAACCCATTACCGCTCCGAACCCGCTTGAGCCGGAAGAGTTTTCAGAAGCCAGAACGGTGGAAAAAGTCACCTGGTTTTCGGCCGCCGGGCCAATATCCAGTATGCGGGCATCCGTCCCGTATCGGGTTTGCAGAATCTGGCTGGCCTCAACTGTGGTTTTTCCCCACAAATCGGCTGCCCCTCGAATCTCAGTGCGTCCGGGTTCAACCAGGATATAAACCGGAGAATCGGCTTTGCCCAACACGGCCAGACCGTCGAAACCGGCATATTTCAACCAGGCTCCCCAACTGCCTCCCAACCCGGCGTAGGAAAAGGCTTCCGGCTCCATTTCGGCTGACTTACCGCATATCTGCCAGCGGCTGCCGGAAAGGCGGGTAAATCCGGCCAGCGGACCAGTCATAATCACCAGGCAGTTGGCGGGTTCCAGAGCCCGCGTCTGGGGCCCCGTTTCATCCCAATATATCTTGGCCCCGATTCCCCTTCCACCCAAAAAACGGCCGACATAATCAGCCGTATCCAGATTCTCTATCCTGCGGCTGGAAAGGTCCACCCTCAATATTTTCCCGGCATAACCAAAAAGGGCCATAATTTACCCCCGTAGTTCGGGTTATTCCCGGCACTGGCAAGAGTCCGGACATTGTCTTATAATAACGACCTGCCCAGCCAGGCGTCAAATAGAAATACCTGTTTGTTGTGCCGGAGGCCCTTTTCGTTGTCATCCTGGAAGCCTCGA